>DAIRUD010000015.1:0-16225 GCA_036803565.1 Synergistaceae bacterium
CTCTTCGAAAAGATCCCCTTCCGCGAAGCGGCTCAGCCGGAAGTTGCGGATGTCGACGAAGGTCTTCTCGCCGAAGAACATCTCCTTGGCGAGGCGGCCGCCGCTGGGGCCGAATTGCAGCCCGTGGCCGCTCCAGCCGCAGTTCATCCACAATCCCTCGACCGGAGTCCAGTCGATGATGGCCTGGTGATCGGGCGTGACGTCGTAAGGGCCGGACCACTGATGCACGACGCGGACGCCTTTCAGCGCCGGGATGCGGCTCAGCACGCTCCTGGTGACGCCCTCCAGGAAGGTCGGGCTGTTGCCCGACTCCATCGTCTTCGGCTCGTTGGGGTCGTCCCGGCCGAAGAAGAAGCTGCCGTTGGGCACCTGCTTGAAATAGGCCCCGTCGTCGAGGCAGAGCGTCATCGGGCACTCGAAGGGCTCGATCTGCTCGGTGACCAGCAGGTTGTGGCGCTCCGACGTGACGGGGATGTCCAGGCCCACCGACGCCGCCAGCGCGGTGGACCACGGCCCCGCCGTCAGCAGCACCCGGGGTGCGGACCACTCCTCGCCCGCCGCCATGACGCCGGTGATCTTGCCGCCGGAGGCCAGCAGCTTCTCGACGGGGGTGAAGGTCTTGATGCGCGCGCCCAGCTTCTCCGCCGCCCGGCCGTAGGCCATGGTCAGGGTGTGGGGGTTGATGTGGCCGTCCTTGGCGCAGAAGGCGGCGCCGATCATGCGGTCGACGTGGAGATAGGGCCAGCGCCGCTTCATCTCCTGCGGCGAGAGGATCTCCGAGGGGATGCCCAGGCTCTGCTGCAGCGCCACGTTCTTCGAGAGCTGCGTCATACTCTCCTCGGTGTAGGCGACCCAGAGGTAGCCCCACTGGGCGAACTCCAGGTCGAACTCGCCGCCCAGGTCCTCCTGCAGGGTCGGGAAGCATTCCAGATTGAACTTCGCCAGGCGGCAGTTGACCTCCGTGCCGAAGTGCTGCCGCAGGCCCGCCGCGGAGCGGCCGGAGCCGCCCGCCGAGAGGTACTGCGCCTCGAACAGAAGGACGTCCACGCCCTCCTTGGCCAGATAGTAGGCGGCCGCCGCGCCGTGAACGCCGCCTCCGACGATGATCGCATCCGCAGTCCGCTTCTCCGCCATCAGCCGTTCGCCTCCTCGCCGTATGCACAAAGTCCGAGCTTGATCGGTTTCACCGGCGGACGGACCGTCCCCTGGCCGATCTCCTCGAGCGGTTTGCCCGTGGCGCGGGAGAGCTCGCGCAGGATGATGTCCTTGCAGCCGCGCCCCTGGCACGGTCCCATGCCGACCCGGAGGATGCGCTTCAACTCGTCGAAGGAATGGTACCCCTTGTCGATCCAGGCCCGGATCTCCTCAAGACCGATCTCCTCGCAACGACAGACGACGACGTCGCCCGCGCCAATACTTTTTGCCGCTTTGTCGCTCATCACACCTCACCATCACTTTCCGCTCGAGTCGCACAGCAATCGGTGTACCTGTTGGCGTCGAAAAAATGTGTGTGTATGTTGGATGAGCCATATTATAGCGCATATGCTTCCGTTTGAAAAATGGGATTTTTCTCATTGAAATATGCATTTTTTACACATTTCAATCTTCGTTGTTCTCCGCCTCCTCCCTCGCCATGTACACATAGGCGGCGAGAAAGGACGTGAGGGGGATGGTGCAGAGCAGCCCGATGCTGCCGACGAGGATTTGCAGGCCCTCCACGACGATCACCTCGCGGTTCAGGAGGTCCGTCAGCGAGCTGCTGTTCACCAGCAGCAGCAGGACGAGCGAGAGCGAGCTGCCGATGTAGGCGAGAACCAGCGTGTTGGCCATCGTCCCCATGATATCGCGCCCGATGTTCATCCCCGAGCGGAAGAGCGACGAGAACCCCGCCCGCGCCATCGCGTCCCGCACCTCCGCCAGCGCGGAGGCGATGGAGACGGAGACGTCCAGCGTCGCGCCCAGCGAGCCGATGACGATGGACGAAAAGATCACCGCCTTGAGGTCGATGGGCGCGTCCGGGTTGAGATAGAGCAGGAAGACGGACTGCTCGTCGACGAGACCCGTCAGGCGCAGGAACAGGTTGGAGACCAGGACCAGCGCCCCGCTGGTCGCCACGCCCGCCATGCAGCCGACCCCGGCCGCGAAGCTCTTGCGGTTGGCCCCGTTGACCAGAAGCAGGGTCATGGCGACGATGAAGCCGCAGACGACCGCGCTGGAAAGGTACAGGTTGGCGCCGGAGAGCACGGAGGGGATGAAGATGCAGAAGACGGCGAGGCAGGTGAAGGCGAGGGAGACGAGCGTAAAGAAGCCCTTGCTGCGGCCGAAGAGCAGCAGCGCGACGGCGAAGAGCGCGACGAGGCCCAGCAGGGGGCCGGTGCGGACGAACTCCTGCAGCACCCAGCGGTCCGGGCTGCCCTCCTCCGCCTCCTCGATCTCGTAGAGGAGGACGCGGTCCCCCTCCCGCGCGTGTCGGATCTCCGCCGGCGTGAAGGAATCCGCGACCTGCACGGCGACGACGCGCCTGCCGGCCTCCCCGCCGTCGCGCAGCGCCGCCTCGAAGGTGATCCGCAGCGTCTCCTCCGGCTCGGCGGAATCGACATCGGCCTCGGCGACGTACTCATCGAGAATGCGCTCGATGCGCGCCTCCCGCAGGCGCTGCCCCTCCTCCCCGCCGAAGATGGCCGGGCCGCCGGAGACGAGCCGGTTGCCGATTGCCAGAAAAAGGATCGAGCATATAATGGTGACGAGCTGGACGGCGGCGTCCCGGCGCATACGCGGCAAGGCGAAACCCCCTTCGATGTGTGTGATGTGTGTTCGGACAAATCCGCCGCCAAGTCTAACACAGCCCCAGCCGTTGCGGGAGGTGCGGAACGATGAGAATTTCCCCTGTGATACCGGTGCTGGCGATCGTCCTTGGCCTCGCCTTCGCCTCCCCGCTCGCGGCCCTGCCCGCCGACCTGCACTGGGGCATGGGCGAGGAGGCCTGCACGGAGGCCCTGCTGGCGGCGGGATACGCCAAAATCGCGGAGGAAATCCCCGAGCGCTCGGAGGACCGGAAGCTGCGCCGACACGCCATCATGGGCGGCATCCGCTGGCGCTATTTCGAAAAGCGGCGCGGAAAGGCGCGCGAGGAGCTGACGATCCTGCTGTACAACGACAGCCTCTTCCGCGTCCGGGAAAACCACTCCGATTTCGGGCCCAAACTGAAGGAGGAGATCATAGAGCGCCTGACGCGGGAGTTCTCCTCCGCCCCCCGGCAGATCGACAACCCGGGCCGACTGGAGAATCGCCGGGCGCCCATCGAGCGCTATGCCTGGTCGCGCGCCACGACCACGGCGTTGTTCTCCTATCAGCGAATCCCGCGCATTTCCCTGCTGTTCGCCGAGATCGACTACTTCGACCGGCCGATCTACGAGAAGCTGAAGAACGCGGCATTGCAGTAACCGCACCCCAAAACGACCCCATGGCGGAAAATCGCCCGCAAAACATTTGGCAAACTCGCCGGACTGTTGTTATAATACCCGCATGTTGAAAATCGAGGAGTGAGGTCTGTGGTTTTTCGCACCGCACGAACGATATCGATCCTTCTCTTTTTGGCCTTTTTTCATCTCGCGACCGCACCCTGCGCACTGGCCGAGGACTGGGAGATGGCCGGGACCATTGAGGACATGGCGCGTACCGTCCTCGTCCTGCGCGGCGGCAAACAGTTCGAGCTCAAACCCGGCTCGGAGCTCTTCGAACACGATACCATCCGCACCGGCCCCATCGGTTCGGCCATCATCAAACTGGTCGACGGCACGACCGTCGAAGTGGGGCCGAACGGCATCCTCTCCCTCGTGGACGTCACCTTCACGCCCCGCAACGCCCGCGTCCTGCTGGACATCGGCAGCGGCCTGGTCCGCGTCAAGACCGGCTCCGTCGGCCTGAAAAACCGCTACGGGATGAGCATCACGACCCCCAAGACGCTGGTGACGGCGGACAACAGCGTGCTGCTCTTCTCCGTCGAGGAGGGGCTGGAGACGCTCGAGGTCGAGTGGATGCCGCCCGGCGGCCCGCAGGTCATGGTGTACAACGTCGAGACGAAGGAGCGCTTCGAAACCAGCGAGGCCAACGTCATCTTCTCGACGAGCGACGCTGGAAGCAGGACGAACGTCACGAAGACCGGCTGGTGAGCGTCTCGTCTCCGAAATGAGAAGCATTTGCAGCCTCGGCGCCAAGGACAAGATGCGTTTCGTCGAGGAGGAGTTCGCCGAGGGCTCCTGGGCCATCCCCTTTTCGCTCACCTCGTTGCTCGAGGAGGGCGAGGAGCTCCTCTACGAGACGCGGCGGCACTGGGCGACGGCGATTCCCTATCTGCTGGCGGGGATATTTCTGGCGCGGACGATCAGCGCGTTTTTCCTGCTCATCCTGATCCTCCCCATCTTTCAGATCAAGACCTACGATTACGCGGTGACCAATAAAAGGATCCTGGCACGCCAGGGCCTGATGCGGCCGCGCCGGACGAGCGTCCCCCTGGAAGCGGTCGAGGAAATGTACGCGGGCGAGAGCCTGCCGAGCGCCAAGCTGGGCATGGGGTGCATCGTCCTCAAGACCGAGCGGGAGATCTTCCGCTTCGAAAAGATCGAGGACCCGCGCGCCTTCCTCTTCTACGCCAACAAAGCCCGCGCGGCCTGCGACGCCAAGCCCAAGCCGCGTTAACGCCTTCTCGCCGGAGCGCGTTCCCGAAAAAACAGCCCCTCCGCGACGGAAGGGGCTGCGATATCTTGACACGATCCACTCGGAACCGACGATGCCGATGTCGCAATCACAAGAGGTCGAGCAACTCGCGCGGCCTGTCGATCAGCCGGTCCGCCCCGTTCTCCAGCAACTCCTCCCGCCCGCGAAACCCCCAGGTAACGCCGACCGCCGTGCAACCCGCGCTTTTGGCGGTCCGCATGTCGGTGCCGGTATCCCCGACGAACAGCGCCTCCCCGGGGGCAACGCCGAGGCGGCCGAGCACGTGCAGCGCGAGGTCGGGCGCGGGCTTCAGCGGAAAGGCGGGAAGTCCCCCGACCACGACATCGAACGTCCCCGCCGGGAACACGGCGCCTACGGTCTGCCGCGCGGGTTCGTCCGGCTTGTTCGAGACGACGGCGGTCTTGATCCCTCGCTCCCGCAGCGCCTGCAACATCTCCTCGATACCGTCGTAGGGCTTCGTCTTGTCCAGCGAGTGAGCGGCATAGTACGGCGCGTAGATCGCCGCGAGACGCTCCCGCTCCTCCGGCACATCCCGCCTTTCCGCGGGAAGGATGCGCTCGATCAGCTTGGCCATGCCGTTGCCGACGAAATATTTGTACGCCTCCAGGGCGTGAACGGGATACCCGCGCTGCCGCAGCGCATAGTTGGCGCTGTCGGCCAGATCCTCCAACGAATCGAGGAGCGTCCCGTCGAGGTCGAACAGAACGGCACGCGTCATGCGGGGGCGCTCACTTTTCCATCTCCAGCAGCGCCTTCCGGTTCAACTCGTTGACGCGATCCTCCTCGATCCGGTTGCTGTGGTTGATCCGCCGGATCAGCACCGCCTCGTTGATCAGCCGCTGCTCCAGCGCCGCGTCGGCGATCGCGTCCCGGCGCGCCTTCTCCTTGAGATATGCGGCGCGCTTTTGGGCGGACTTGGCGACGCTCTCATGATGCTTGTCCATCATGCGCTCGGTCGCCTTGTCGCAGTCGGACATGGCCTTGCGAAAGAGCGCCATGGCCTTTTCCCTCTCGGATTCGGTGGTCTTCGCGGGAGCTCTGCGCGCGGCATTCTCCCATGCGGAAAGGAACATCTTGTTCGCCTTGCTTGTGTCGCCGATCGGTACGCCCATGTCGATCCCTCCTTGAATCAAGCCATGGCCCCAAACGAACGCGCGATCCATCGCGCATTATAGATTCCGTTTCATTATATCGATTTCGGGAGTTTTTTCAATGGGTAGAAGCACGCGGCCTTCCGCCTTTGCGGATCGTATTCAGGCAAACAACCAAAGGAAGACCGCGGCTGTCAGGACTCCGGTGACACAGAGGGCGATGCCGCTGGCCGCCGCCTCGGTCTCGCCGAGCTCGACGGCCCGGGCCGTCCCCAGCGCGTGGCTGGAGACGCCGATGGCCACCCCGGCGGTCACCGGATCGTCGATCCGCAACCGGCGGAGGAGCGGCGGGAGACACACGACACCGGTCACGCCGGTAACGGCCACGGCGGCGATGGCCAGGGGGACGATGCCGCCCGCGATCTCCGCCAGCTCGATGGCGATCGGGGTCGTCACGGACTTCGGCAGGAGGGAATGCATCAGCGTCTCGTCCAGGCCGAACAGGCGGCAGAGGCCGTAGACGCTGCCGATCGACACCAGGGTGCCAACGCCGCACCCCGCGAGAATGGGCAGCAGGTTCTCGCGTAGAAGCGCGCGCCGATTGAAGACGGACACCCCGAGGATCGCCGTGGCCGGCACCAGCATGAGGGAGAGGATATCGCCCCCGGCCTCATAGTAAGAGAGAGGAATGTCACAGAGTGTGAGGAAGGCTATGATCGTGAAAATCGCGACGACGAAGGGGTTGACGATCGTCCAGCGAAGGCGCGCGGACAACGCCTTACCCAGGAGAAACGCGGCGAGCGTCAGCGAGATGCCGAAAAACGGGCTCCGCAGCGCCGCATCGAGGGCGGAGGCGAGGGGCGTCATGCCTCTCCCTTTTGCGTCAGGGCCGCCTGCACCCGCTTGACGACATGTACCGTCAGCGCCGTCGCCGCAAAGGTGATCAGCGTGGCGGCCACGCAGATGAAAAACAGGACGAGCGCACTCCCCCGCAGCTTCTCGACGTGCGCGATAATGCCGACGCCGGGCGGCACGAAGAAGAGCGCCATGTTCCCAAGCAGGAACGCCGCGACCTTTTGCATCGGCTCCGGGCGCACAGCGCGCACCGACAAAACGAGAAACATGAGCAACATGGCGCAAACGCTCGCCGGAAGCGGAAAGGGCAGGAACGCCGACAGGAACGCACCCGCCATGCAAATAATGAAAAGGACGAGATACGTACCGATCAAAACAAGCCACGCCCCCCTGCAAGAATTGCGTTGGTGGATCATACCACCGCGTATGCATCCTTGTCCATGCAGCCAAGCGCGGCTCCGTCGCGAGAAGAAGGCAAATCCGTAGTTTTTGATGAATTCAAAGGCACGATATGGTAGAGTGTTCCGTGAAATCGCACACGACGAGGGGGGTGATCCGGTGGTTTCCGAGGCGATACACGGCGTCAGCCTGCTGCGCGAAAAGGACCTCTATTTTTTCCGCGAGGGTACGCACGCAAACCTATACGAAGTCCTGGGCGCGCACGTCATCGAGGCCGAGGACCGGCGGGGGACGCTCTTCTCCGTCTGGGCCCCGAATGCCGAAGGCGTTTCCGTCATCGCCGATTTCAACGGCTGGAACCCCGAGGCGCACCCGCTCGGTGTGCGCTGGGACGGCTCCGGGATCTGGGAAGCCTTCGTCCCCGGCGTCGGACACGGCGCCATCTATAAATATCATATCGTATCGAAGCAGGACGGGCGCACGCTGCAAAAGGGAGACCCCTTCGCCCGGCGCTGGGAGATGCCCCCCCAAAGCGCCTCCTGCGTCTGGGACGCGGACGCCTTTCCCTGGAGCGACGCCGACTGGATGGCGACGCGCGGGGAGCACGACGGCAACCGCTCGCCGCAGGCCGTGTACGAGATGCACATCGGCTCGTGGCGACACGCGCCGGGGAGCGCCTACTCGCTCTCCTACCGCGAGCTCGCGCAGCAACTCCCGCCCTACCTGCTGGACATGGGTTTCACGCACGTCGAGTTCATGCCGGTCATGGAGCACCCCTTCTACGGATCGTGGGGCTACCAGACGCTCGGCTACTTCGCCCCGACGTCGCGCTTCGGCACGCCGGAGGATTTCATGGCGCTCGTCGACGCCCTGCACCGGGCGGGCATCGGGGTCATCCTCGACTGGGTTCCCTCGCACTTCCCCGCCGACGGCCACGGCCTGGGCAACTTCGACGGCACGTGCCTCTACGAACATGCGGACCCCCGCAAGGGTTTTCACCCCGACTGGAAGAGCAGCATCTTCAACTACGGCAGGAGCGAGGTGCGCAGCTTTCTCCTCTCCAGCGCGCACTTCTGGCTGGACCGCTTCCACGCCGACGGCCTGCGCGTCGACGCCGTGGCCTCCATGCTCTATCTGGACTACTCCCGCAAGGCGGGCGAGTGGATCCCCAACCAATACGGCGGGCGCGAGAACCTCGAGGCCATCGACTTCCTGCGCAAGATGAACGAGATCCTCTACCGGGATTTCGACGGCATCCAGACGACGGCGGAGGAATCCACGTCCTGGCCGATGGTCTCCCGCCCGGTCTACATGGGCGGCCTGGGCTTCGGTTATAAGTGGAACATGGGCTGGATGCACGACACCCTCGCCTACACCGCCCTCGATCCCATCCACCGCAAATACCACCAGAACGACCTGACCTTCGGCATGTGGTACGCGTATACGGAAAATTTCGTCCTGCCGCTGTCGCACGACGAGGTCGTCCACGGCAAGGGCTCCCTCTACGGAAAGATGCCGGGGGACCGCTGGCAGAAGGCGGCCAACCTGCGCCTGCTGCTGGGCTGGCAGTACGGGCACCCGGGAAAGAAGCTGCTCTTCATGGGCGGCGAATTCGGGCAGGAGGGCGAATGGAACCACGACGCCGACCTGAGCTGGCGGGAGTTGGACGACCCCGATCACATGGGCATCCTGCGCTGGGTGCGCGATCTCAACGCCTTCTACCGCAGCGCTCCCGCGCTCTGGGAGGAGGATTACGAAATGCACGGCTTCGAGTGGATCGACGCCCGCGACGCGGACGCCAGCGTGCTCTCCTTCCTGCGTCGCGACGCGCGGGGCCAGATCCTGCTCTGCGTCGCCAACTTCACGCCGGTCCCGCGACAGGGCTACCGCATCGGCGTCCCCGCGGGCGGTTTCTGGCGGGAGGCGCTCAACAGCGACGGCGCGGACTACGGCGGCGGCAACTGGGGCAACATGGGCGGCCTACGCGCGCAGGAGCGGGCGGCGCACGGACGCCCCTACTCGCTCGATCTGACCCTGCCCGCGCTCTCCTTCTCCGTCTTCGAACGCAGGGAGGCCGCGCCGGAATGAACGTCGAGGACCTCGCCATCCGCCCGGCGCGGCCGGACGAGGCGGAAGCGCTCTCGCACCTCATGTTCCTCGCGCGCGCGGACTGGGAGTACCCGCGCGAGCTGATCGAACACTGGATCGTGTCCGGCGGGCTGACGATCACCCCCGACGAGATCGAAAACGACGCGGCGTATGTCGCGGAGGACGAGGAGGAAGCGGAGCTGATCGGCTTCTACTCGCTGCGCTTCCAGGACGGCGAAGCCCAACTGCGGGAGCTCTGCGTCCTGCCCGAACACGTCGGGGAGGGCGTCCGGACCTCCCTCTTTCTCCATGCCTGCGAACTCGCCGAGACCTCCGGCGCGGAATCGGTCACGATCGTCGCCCATCCCCACGCCGAGCGGTTTTACGAGGAGATGGGCGCGGAACGGGTAGGGGAAGTCGCGTGCCCAGCTCCGCTCGGCATGCCCGCATTGCCGGTACTCCGGATGAATCTGTAGGGAAGGGCGTCGGTCGTCGATGTTGTATGCATGGCAGGAACAGGCGGTGGAACAGATACAGGGGCGCAACGCCATCATCTCCGCGCCCACCGGGAGCGGCAAGACATGGGTGGCCTACCGCTGGTCGGGGCTGATGAACGCGGACGGCAACGCCAGCCTGCCCAGCGCGGACCGGGTGATCTTCACCGCCCCCATCAAGGCGCTCTCCAACGAACGCTATCTCGACCTCCGCCGCATGGGCTTCGACGTCGGCCTGGAGACGGGCGACTTCAAAAAGAACGCGGGCGCGCCCGTGCTCTGCTGCACGCAGGAGATCTACACGCTGAAATACGCCCACCAGCCGCATCAGAAGGTGATCGTGGACGAGTTCCACTTCATCTTCGGCTCCCCCGAGCGGACGCGGGCCTACATCGACGGCATCCGCGGAACCAGCCCCGAATCCGAACTCCTGGTCATGAGCGCCACCTTCGGCGACCCGCAGACGGTCCGTACCTACCTGGAGGAGATGGCGCGCCGGGACTTCGAGCTGTACGAGACCAACGAACGGGTGACGAAGCTCGTCTTCCGCAGCAAGGGAATCCACTACTCCCGCATCCACGACGCGCTCGTCTTCGTCTTCTCCCGCCGCGGCGCGGAGCACACGGCGAAGCAGATCGCCCACGCCCGCAAGAAGATCGGGCGCTCGGCGCGGGCGCGCATCCGCGAGATGGCGGAGATCCTCGAGGTCAGCCGCATCCCGGAGACCATGCTCTCCGGCGTCGGCGTCTACTACGGCAGCCTCTATCCGAAAGAAAAGCTGCTGGTGGAGATGGCCTTCCGCGAGCGCATCCTCGACGTCGTCGTCGGCACGGACGCCCTTTCGCTGGGCGTCAACCTGCCCGCCGAGAGCGTCGTCTTCGCGCAGATGGCCAAGTACGTCGACGGGCCGCTGACGCACAACGAGTTCCTGCAGATGTCCGGCCGGGCGGGGCGCAAGGGCTATTTCGAGACCGGCTACGTCTCCTTCATCCCCCGCAGCCGGGCGGAACACCACGACTTCGACACCGAGACCCTCTACCGGCAGGTGCGGAGCGCCCCCAGCGAGCCCGCGACGATCACCCTGCAGCCCGCCGTCGGCAAGCTGCTCAAGGGACACGTCACCGCCGAGCAAGAGGCGGCGACGATCGCCGAATGCTCCCTCCCCCGCGTCTCCTACGAGCAGGCCCTGGCCGAGGTGGAGGAGCTGCTGACGCTGATCGACCGCACGTTGCGCTTCATCCGCGACGCCAAGGAGCGCAAGGCGCTGAAGGACGCCCTCGCCGACCTCTGGTTCGACGAGATGAGCGTGACCGGCAACTTCGCCGTCGCCCACATGTTCGTCACGGACAAGGAACCGGACGCCATGAAGGCGGCGGAGATCCTCGGCCAGGAGGAGCGCAACTACCTTCAGGCCCTGCTGAAGGTCAAGCGCTACGCGGGCAGGATGCCGGAGGGGTATAAGTTCTCCAACATGGAGCGGATCGACGCCACCGTCGAGCGGATCGACGTCACGGTATTCGGCTTCGAGGAAAAGATCCAACAGCTGGACCTCACCGAGGACAGCTGGAGTTTCTAGAAAGGGATGCCGCGACCGCCCCGGGCGGGAAAACCAGCCCAGGACCGCATTCACAGGATTCGCCTCGGCTCCCCGAACGCCTGGCTGTACGGACGTCCCGGCCGTTGGCTGCTCGTCGACGCGGGCGCGCGGCTCACCTCCCCGCTGCTCCTGCAGGCCGTCGCCTCCTGCGGCTGCGAGTTCCGCGACATCGCCCTGATCGTCGCGACCCACACCCATTTCGACCACATCGGCGGCCTGGGGCACCTCAAGCGCCACACGGACGCGCCCGTCGCCGTGCACGAAGCGGAGGCCGACATCCTCGCCGCCGCGCACTTCGTCCTCTCGGACGGCTTCCGGCTCGACGCCAAGATCAAGGCCTTCGCCGCCCGCCACATCCTGCGCAAGTCCCTCGGCGCGCTCGACCCCGTGGCCCCGGACATCCGCATCCGCGAGGAGACGCGCCTGGACGGCTTCGGCTTCGCCGCCGCCGTCGTCCCCACGCCGGGGCACTCCGACGGCTCCCTGAGCGTCCTCACCGACGACGGCACCCTCTTCTCCGGCGACCTGATCATCAACAGCCGCGCCTACTCCGGCGTCTGGCGGCACATGTCCAGCTACGGCACCTCGCGCCGCCGCATCCTCGACACCTGGCGAGAACTTCTCGCACGCGGCGTCCGCCTGATCTGCCCCGGCCACGGCCCGGCCTTCTCCCCGGACCTGCTGCGGCGGTATCTTGAAAATGCCTAGGATAAAAAGAAGGGTCGGTGATCGTGTTGGCTGCTAAAAAACGTCACATGCCGCAAAGGTTTATATCAGTCTTTCTCACGGCGATTTCTGTTTTCATTCTTGGTTTTTCTGTGGTTGGTGAGGCTGCGACTCCAAAAGTCACGTTTGAGTGGTTGATTGAGCCTCAATTTCATGCTGCGAATCCTTTCTCTGCAGGAGTTGCATGGGTCCAAAAAGAAAAAGACGGACCGTGGACGATGATTGACGAAAATGGCAGGATAGTAATTGAGGAGTTTCGAGCAAAATCGATCTCTCGATATGATGAGTCTACGGGCCTCGCGGCTTTTTGCAACTATAGGAATCTCGAGGGATATATAAACCTTTCCGGAGATATTGCCATTCCGCCTCGGTACACAATTGCGTATACGTTTCGCGATAGTGTGGCTGTAGTGGTTATGGGTCCATATGTAGGAATTATTGATCAAAATGGGGAGACAATTCTACCTCTTCGTTATGATTTTATTATGGCAGTTCATAACGATCTATTCGCGGTAAAAAAAGACAAAGATGGTGGATGGGGATATATGAATGACGAGGGGGAAATCATCGTTGATTTCATTTTCCAGGGTGTTCAACGTTCGACTTTTCCCGAGAATGTATGCACCGCAACGCTTGATGGCAAGATGGGGTTGTTAGATGCTGAAGGGCAGTGGATTGTGCCTGCTTCGTATGACAATGTATTTGCAGGGCGGGAGGGTCTCATTGGCCTGGAGAAAGACGGCCGGGTCGGTTTCGTCGATGCGAAAGGCGATAGGGTTATCGACTATAAGTTCATAGGCTCTTCGGGGTGGGACTTGGGTTATTTTTATACCTTTTCGGAAGGGTTGGCCGTTGTTTTGCTATCTGAGCTTCCGCCATACCCGCTTCCAGGTGATGAATTTCCGCTTATTCCACCTAAGACGGTATCGTGCGGCGTTATCGACAAAAAAGGAAGTCTTCTTTTTCAATTTCGAGGGTTTCCGGTGAGTATTTTTCATGAAGGTTTTCTGCTTGTGCAAAGTGACGATGATACATTCAACTTGATTGATCGATCGGGTAAATTACATACCCTGCCCAAGAATGTTGAGCCTAATCGTGGTGGTATATCCAAAGGGGTCTTATGTGTAAAAAAGAAAGATAAATATGGTTATTTGAAAATAAACCTGGGCAAAGATTAGTTAATCCGCAAAAGAGGTTGCGCCTGCGAAGTTTTACCCCGCCCCTGCCGAATGAACGGATGACACGGCACGGAACAGCGAGAGAGGTTTTTCGATCTGCAAAAAACGTCTCGAATCGTGGAACTCACGATGACTGGGTCACGTTTTCAGCTTTAAAAACTCTCAACCCCAATATCGCCGACCGTGTATCCCTCCGCGAAACGAAAGCGCTTTAATCGCTGCCGGGCACGTATTCCCGCAGTTCCGTGACCTCGTTCGGCGTTCGTACCGCGGCGTGTGCCGCGCGCTTCGCGATCTTCGCATGATGCTCCGGCATGTTGCCGGGCCGGTAAGGGTTCCGCGTCACGTCGTCCCCGAAAATCGCCTCGTAAAACGTACAGGCGACCGTAAAGCGTCCAAGTCCGGCGTTCAGGTGGTAACCGTCGCGGCAGAAAGCGTCGCCGACCTCGCTCGTCCTGCCGTTCTGGATCGCGGTTCCGGCGGGAATCACCATCATCTTCGGTGCGACGAGGGCGGCGGAACGCTCCACCGCGTCCACCAGGGAGCGGTACATCCGTATCTGATCGCTGCCATAATATTCATAATCCGCATTGGCGTAGTCGCCCGCGAAAGCCCAGGTCTGCAACACGGCGTACACCGTCGCGGGATTTCGGGACTTGCTTTTGGCATACGCCACGAGCACCGGCAAGTATGCCTCGTATGATGCGTACTGACCGGCCAGCCAGCTCTGTTGCTGGAAACAGAGGTAATCCCACGGCTCGTCGGCAAGGGCGTCCGCGATGCGCTTGCCCCCCGCGCGCACGACGGTCCCGTCCCAATTCCTCTTGTCGTATTGGTAGAGCGCGAGATCCCCGTCGGCGTTGTCCGCGTGCTCTTCCAACGTTGCCCCGCCGATCGTCAGGCTGCCCACGACCAGCGCCCTATCGTCCGCCACCGCCAACTCCCACAGGTAGGAGTTGAGGGCATCCACGGTGAAGCTGTTGCCGATCCCCAGGATGCGGACCGCATCGGCACCTCCCCCGGCAACGACCGCTCGCGGCGGCGGAGCGTCACTTTGCCCGCCCTCCGGAACGCGATCGGACGCGCCGTAATGGCGATATGCGATCGTACCGTAAACAACCAGCAACAACAGCAGCACACAGGAGAAAATCCCCTTTTTCATGTTTCCCGCCAAACGATATAGCTCCCCTCGAAAACGTTTTCTATACAACAAAGGCCGCCGCGAAACGCGGGGGCCTTTGCGATTTTCAAGAAGGCCCCGAACGGAGAAACCCTCTCGCGCCCGGGCCGCGTCCGCAGCTTACAAAACCCTCAACCCCAAATATCGCCGACCGCGTATCCCTCCGGGAAAGGATCGCTGGAATCGAGGGCGACGGTGCTGTGCGACGTGATCCACCCGCGTCCGCCGATCGTCGGGACGACAGTCTTGCGGCCGTGGATTTGCGTCTCCTCCAGCAATTCGCCGGTAAAAACGGTGCCGGGGGCGACGCACGCCGGAATGCCGCAGTGAGAATCAACCGCCCGGAACATTCTTTTCGCCATGTTCATCCCTCCGCCCGGCGGAAGCCGATACTCGGCCCGGTTATCTTATTTCCAGAATTTCTCCGCGTAGCCCATGATGAAGACGACGGCCATGATGACGGGCACGACGTAGACGAGGTAGGCGCGCATGGCCTTGGGGAACTTCGCGCCCCGCCCCGCGTCGGCCTCGGCGATGAAATTGTCCCAGCCCCAGCCGTAGCGCGTGCAGCAGAAGAGCAGGTAGACGATGGCGCCCAGCGGCAGCAGGTTGTTGCTGACGATGAAGTCCTCCAGGTCGAGGACGATCGTCCCCTCGCCGAGCGGCTGGAAGCTCGACCAGACGTTGAAACCCAGGGCGCAGGGAATCGCCAGGGCGAATATGGCGAAGAAGTTGACGGTGCTGGCCTTTTTGCGGCTCCAGCCCAGGTTGTCCATGGAGTTGGCGATGATGTGCTCGAAGACGGCGACGACCGTCGACATCGCGGCGAAGCTCATGAACAGGAAGAAGAGCGTGCCCCAGAAGCGGCCCATGGGCATGTTGTTGAACATGTTGGGCAGGGAGACGAAGATCAGTCCGGGGCCGCCGCCGACGTCCACGCCGTAGGCGAAGCAGGCGGGGAAGATGATCAGTCCGGCCACGAAGGCCACGAAGGTGTCGAGCGAGACGATCAACAACGACTCGCCCATCAGCGAATAATCGCGGCTGATGTAGCTGCCGAAGATCGCCATGCTGCCGATGCCGATGCTCAGCGTGAAGAAAGCCTGCCCGAGCGCGGCGTAGATGCTGTTCCACAGCCCGTTCTGGATGAGCTTCTCCAGGTCGGGCTTGAGGTAGAAGGCCAGCCCCTCCTCGGCGCCGGGAAGCGTCACCGAGCGAACCGCGAGGGCGATCATGATCGCCAGGAGACCGGCCATCATCACCTTGGTGATCCGCTCGACGCCCGATTGCAGGCCGATGGCGCAGATCGCGGAACCCATCGCCACCGCCAGCCCCATCCAGAGGATGAGCGTTTTCGGGCTCTCCAGCACGCCGCCGAAGAAAGCCCCGACGCCGTCGGGGTCGAGGCCCACGAGCCGCCCCGTGAGGTTGTACCAGACATATGACAACATCCAGCCGGTGACGACGGTGTAGAACATCATCAGGACATAGTTGCCGGCGAGCGCCACGTAGCCGAACGCGGACCATTTCGTACCGGCCGGCTGCAGCGCCTTGAAGGAGCCGACGACGCTCTGTTTCGAGGCCCGCCCCACGGCGAACTCCATCACCATGATCGGCGTCGCGAGGAAGAGCAGGAAGAAAAGATAGATCAGGACGAACGCCGCGCCGCCGTAGGCGCCGACGATGTACGGGAAGCGCCAGACGTTTCCCAGCCCGATGGCGCACCCGGCGGAGAGAAAGATAAAGCCCAACCGGCTGCCGAGAGATTCCCTTCCGTTGCCCGTCGACATACAACATTCCCCCATATCGAATAAAATAATAATGGCATATTGGCGCATTATAACAGAATTTACGGCGTGGAACGCTGCCCACACCGCCAG
>DAIRUD010000016.1:0-16148 GCA_036803565.1 Synergistaceae bacterium
AATTCAATGAAAATACTTTGAATTTTTTCCTCTTGTAAAGGAGCCGGCGGCGGGTTCGCCGCCGGTTCCGCCGTATCGTGCCGATGTCGTCGGCACGAGTTCTTCAGCATTCGTCGAACGTCATATAGTCCATGAAGAGGTCTTGGAAATCCTTGTGCGCCGATAGCAGCACTTCCTTCGCGCGCTTGCTCAGATCCTCCGCGTCTTTGCGGAGCTCCAGGTTGCCGCAAATTTTCACGCAGCCGCCGAGCGAGCTGTTGCCGCTTGGACGCGTCTTATCGGCGAGTTCCTTGGGAAGCAGGCCGATCGCGACGGCGCTCTCCAGACGCAGCTTCTGCCCGAAGCCGCCGGCGAGGTAGACGACGTCGACGTCGCCCATCGTCAGCCCGGCCTCCTGAAGAATGATCTCGATGCCCGCCCGCACCGCCGATTTCGCCAACTGCAGTTCGCGGATATCCTTCTGCATGAAGAGGATCGGGCGGCCGTCGGCGCAGGGTGCCAGGGGCACGCCGTCGTCGAAGTACGGATCCTCCATGCGGCCGGTCTCGTCAACATACTCCCCGCGGATCATGCAGGCCCCCGCGTCGAGCACGCCGGAACCGCAGATCCCCACCGGGGGTGCGTCCGCGATCGTCTCGTAGGCGAACTTGCCGTCTTCGAGATCGATTTTGCTGATCGCGCCGGGGATGCTCCCGGTGCCGAAGGTGATGCCGCCGCCTTCGAATGCGGGGCCGGCCGCCGTCGAGGAGCACCAGGCCTTGTCCCCGGACCAGAGCATCATTTCGCCGTTGGTGCCCATGTCGAGCAGCAACGCCGTCTCCTTGGCGTCCGCGCTGCGGCAGGCCAGATAGCCCGCCGTGATGTCGCCGCCGACGTAGGCGGACGCCCAGGGGACGAGGTAGACGGGGCAGCCCGCGTCGTCGTTGCCGAAGGTTTCGGCGAACGTATAGTTCTGCTTGAACGGAAAGGCCGGCTCGAAGGGGAACACGCCCAGCGAATGGCAGTCGTATCCGAGCAGCAGGTACATCATGGTGGTGTTGCCGGCGATGCAGATGAAGGCCAGGTCGCCGTAGGCGATGCCGGCGTCGCAGCAGAGGGCGTTCAAGGCGTCCAGCAGGCCGTGGCGAATGACGGCGGTCAGCGTTTCGCGACCGCCCTCTCCGGCGTACTGGATGCGCGAGACGACGTCCGCGCCGTACTGCCGCTGTCCGTTGAGGAAGGACCTGGTGCGGAAGACCTTGCCGCTCTCGGCGTCGACGAGCTGCAGGACGACGGTCGTCGTGCCGATGTCGATGGCGACGCAGGGCCGCTGGCACGCTCCCGCTGCCGGCGCGGTCGCGGAGGTGTCGGTGTAATCGACCTGGATGGCGAAGCTCTCCTCGGCGTTGACGACCTCGACCGCCAGGTCGGGGACGACCTCCGTTTTGCAGGCCAGCTTGCGCTCGCCGTCGATGATGACGACGCACTTCCCGCAGGTGCCGCGGCCGCCGCAATTCGCCGCGATGGAAACGCCGTTGCTACGCAGCGCCTGCAGGAGATTTTCGCCGAGGGGCGCCGTGATGGTGCGCTCTCCCTCCAATGCCGTACGGACTTTGATGGTGGCCGTATTCTTGTCCACGTAACCAACTCCAATCGTTCGTTATCGACGTAATCGTGTCGCCACGCGTTTTTTCGTATTCAACGGTCCTCGAAACGGTCTATCTATTCTAGCGCGAGAAAGGAAAAAAGCACAGCCCGCGCCGTGTTTTTCCCTGAATATTCATTCCGATCGTCCGGTTTTCGTTGCAAAAGCGAAAGGGGCGCACCGTTAGGCCCAGCTTTTGCGAATGGCCTCTTCGTCGAGTTCGTGGCCGATGAACGTGAGCCCCTCGACCCCTTCCGGCGGATTTTCCTCCAGGCGTATGGTGTCGAAAACCGCCTGCAACAGCATCGTCCGTCCGTCGTAGCGAACGGGTCCCTTGATCCGGTAGACCTCGCCGAAGGCACCCGCCCGCAGCGCTTTTTCCAGCGCCGCCAGCGCTTCCGCGTCCAGCGGGCGGGGGAGCAGCGACACGGTGTCCATCGGCTCGTGCCCGTGCGGGTGCTCGTGCGCATCGTCATGATGATGCGCGTGGTCGTGATGATCATGATCGTGGTGGTGGTCGTGGTCGTGGTGCGCATGGCCGCAGCAACAGGGCTCGTTGTCGATGCCGACGCTTCCGCCCAGGTCGAGGGTGGCGAAGTCCTTGTCGGTGAGTTCGTCCCACGGCTTGGCCAGGATGTCCGCGCGCTCGTTGAAGCCGTGCAGGCGGTCGATCAGCGTTTTGGGGTTGCCTTGGAAAAGCTGGAGCTTGCTCAGGACCAGCGTGTCGGCGTGCGCGATCTGGTTGGTGAAGAAATTTCCCGGGACGAAGAGCGCGTCCTTGGCGTGCACGCTGTCGACGATGGTGATGACGCCGTCGACGGTGCATCTGCCCTTCAGGAGCGGGTCTTCGAGGACGTCGAGGAACTTTTCGAAGATGAAGATGCCGGAGGGTTCGAAGACGATTCGCGCCGGATTGTACGTCTCCAGAACCTCGCGAAGGGCGTCCGTGATGCGTCCGCGAAGCGTGCAGCAGATACAGCCGCCGACGATATCCAGCGTCTGGAATCCCTTTTGCTGCAGCAGGGCGGAGTCCAGACCGGCCTGCCCGAACTCGTTGACGATGTACGCCGTCGTTTCGCCTTTTTGGATGTAGTGGTTCAGGAGAAGGTTGGCGAACGTGGTCTTGCCCGCCCCGAGGAACCCGGAGATGATGGTGATGCGGCTCATGGCGTTGCCTCCTTGATAAGGATGATCGTGTCCGCGTGCATTGTAGCAGATCGCGTTTCCTCGGTGACCCGATCATGAACGACGATCCCCGCCTGTGTTGTGAGGGCGGGGATCGTCGTGCTATGACTGTTTGGGAACCGAATTACGGTCCTGCGTAACGACAGAAGCGCTTAGCGCTTGATGTCGTACATCGCGGGGATGAGGCGCTCGCAGTCGTCGATGACTTCGTCCGTCAGTTCCTCGAGATCCTTCGGCAGCTCGCCGACCTGGTCGATGAGCTTCTCCAGCCAATCCTTCTCGCGGTCGTTGAGGCGGAGTTTGCCGTCCTTGTTGCCCTTCTGCATGGAGAGCAGGGAGAGCTCGGCGGCCTTCTTGAGGCGGTTGTAGTGGCCCTTCTCGGCGACGATGCCCTTGGAGATCTCGATGACCACGTCCGGACGCAGAATCCAGGCGTGCGGATCGAGGGGGCTGTCGGAATCCGCATACATGTCGCGGACCAAGCGGGCGGTCTCCATGCCGCGCGCTTTCGCGACGTTCATGAAGCGGCAGTCGTATGCCAGCGTCTCGAAGGAGGCGACGGGGGCGATACCGCTGAGGAGCTGCACGTTCTGGACGGACTCGTTGGACCAGAAGTCGGCGACGCAGATCGCGATGTTGCCGACGGAGCTGTAGTGAGCGCAGGAAGCCGTCCTACCCTCCATGGAGATGGGGTTGCCGGTGATGGCCTTGATGTACGGACCCTCGTAGCCGCAGTCCTTGTCGGGACCCTTGGCGCCGTTCTCCATCGCGACGAGGCTGCGAACTGCGCACATGACGCGGTCCATGGCTCCGAAAACGCGGGGGATGTAGTTCTTCTCGGCGAGGACCATCGCCGTGTTGGCGAAGCCGCACGCCGTGTCGCCCGCGGAGATCGCGCCGGTTTTCTCGGCGATGTCGCTGACGGCCTGCCACATGTGCTCCATGTCGACGCAGCTTAGACGGGCCAGCGCCCAGATGGTCTTGCGGACGTCGCACAGCATCAGACCTTCGTCATGGACTTCCTTGCCGCCGATCGACTCGATGGAGAAGAAGTCCGCGCCGGCCTTGCCGCAGCCCTCGAACGCCTTCATCGTCTCGTCCCAGCGGTTGCCGCGCCACATGTGATCCAGTCCCTCGCCCTCGCGGTTGTCGTTGGGGGTGATGCGGACGGAACCCTTGATGCCGTACTTCGACTCGTGCTCTTTGACGGTGTCGACGACGGTTTTGCAGACCTCGACCGCCCACTGGGGACGGAAGGTCATGTCGGGAACGGTCTCGATCTCCATGCAGAAGCCGGGGACTTCCAGCTCGCGCGCGCGGGTGCAGGTCTCTTCCGCGATCTGTTTGTAGTGCTCGATGGCCGTCGGCCACGTCGCATCGTTCAGCGCCATCGTGGGGAGGGTGAAATTCAGCTCGGGGTAGATCGTCCCGCCGCCTACCACCATACCGTTCTTCAGTTTAACGGGGTTTTTCGCGGAACCGTAAATAAATTCGTCGACGTTCGAATACGCTACAGTATTGAACTCCTTCTTCGCTGCCATTGCACAATTCCTCCTTCTCTCGCTTGGGGTTTTGTGGGTAAGTGAGGAGAGTATAGACGCAATGGATTTAAAAGGCTATAAGCAAGTACAAAAAACAACACGTTTTTACCAAAATACCAATTTTTGTATGGCGGGGGAGGCGATGTAAAGCTTTGCCGGAGCGAGGAATATGCACATAGCGATTTATTTGTTCGGAGGCATGGCGCTTTTCTGCGGCATTCCGCCGGAAGAGCAAGGCGATCATGTGCGCCGGCTGTGCGGATGGGGAGCCAACGTTGCCGATCCCGATTGAACACGATCCTCGCGCAGGCGCGCAAGTGACGCCGCGTCGGCGGGTATGTCTCAGGCGTCGGGCGTTTCGTTTTTCTGCCGAAAGCCAAGCGGCGTGCCGTCGCCGGATCGCTTTTTTTGCTTTGCGGGTTCCGCCACCCTCGCGTCGGCTGGCGATCGTTAAAAACCCGACAAAAAAGATGCTTTGCAAGAGCGCATCTTGGCGTTGGCCGCCCGGTGTTATCGGGGCGTAATTTCCTGTGATGTGAGTGTCGGGGATGTACGTCGTTATCCGAGGTTTGATACCGGTAATCCCCTAATCCCCGTGGATTGATTGCACGTATGTAGATGCCGGTGTTTTCCGCCGCGTTCACCCGCTGCTCATGGTATCGCCGGTTCGCTGCGCGACGGCGACGATGCCCGTATCGACCCGAGATCGTCGGTGTATTGTCGGTGTATTAAAGTAAGTGGAGAGAAGCGGGAGCGATGGGGGTGCTTTTCGCAAGCGTCATCGGCGCGCACGGTTCCTCGTTGATATCTCGTTGCTTCCTTCTCGCCGCATCGGCGCAATCGCGGTGTGCGTTCGGCAACTTCATTTCGTTGCGCCGCAACGACCACGAACCGGATCGTTATCCGCAGTGGCGTCTCGCAATGGATGCTTTGCCGTGAAGGCGGATGAAATGCGGCTTCAGGTGTCGCGTCGGTTTTTTTGTGAATCTTTTCTCTCGTGCGCGAAATTATGCAAAAAAGTGTAGATTATTACAATACGCCTTGCAATCGATTGCGTATACTACGACTATACGTCTCCGTAAATTTACGCGTTCATGGCAGGAAGGGAAATCTTTCGACCGCAGCATCGCGCATAAAGACTGCTTGACGTGGTTTAACACCGGCTACCGCCGCTCTTGTGAGGGGTGGTGCTGAATCCTAAACAGTAGCGGGAGGTTTTTGAGATGGGCAAGATCGTGGATATCCTCAAAACAGGCAAGGTGCTGGTATCGGACGGCGCATGGGGCACGTTCCTCTACGAAAAGGGCATGCAGGCGGGCGAGTGCCCCGACCTGTGGGCGGTGGACCGCTTCGACGACGTCTACGACATCGCCAAGAGCTATGTCGACGCCGGCTCCGATATGGTTCAGGCCGACAGCTTCGGCGCGAACTATTACAAACTCGAGCACTTCGGCCTGCAGGACAGGGCGGCGGAGATCAACGAGTCCGCGGCGAAGGCCTCTAAAAAGGCGACCGGCCCCGACAAGTTCGTCATCGCGTCCATCGGCCCGACCGGCAAACTGCTCGTTACCGAAGAAGTGAGCGAGGAGGACCTCTACAACGCATTCAAGGTCCAGGCGATCGCGCTGGAGAAGGGCGGCGCCGACGCGGCCTGCATCGAGACGATGAGCGATCTGGACGAGGCCGTCTGCGCCATCAAGGCCGTCAAAGAGAACACGAAAATGGAGATCATCACGACATTCGCCTTCGACAAGACCGTGCAGGGCACCTACCGCACCATGATGGGCCTTTCTCCCGCGGACGCGGCCAAGGGCGCGATCGAGGCGGGCGCGGACATCGTCGGCACCAACTGCGGCAACGGCATCGAGCGCATGATCGAGATCGTCAGGGAGATGAAAACGGCTTGCCCGAACGCCTACATCCTCGTGCACGCCAACGCGGGCCTGCCGCAGCACGTGGACGGCAAGGATTTCTTCCCCGAGACGCCGCAAATGATGGCCGATCAGGTCGAGGCGCTGCTCGACGCGGGCTGCAACGTCGCCGGCGGTTGCTGTGGTTCCACGCCGGCGCACATCGCCGCCATGAAGAAGGTCGTCGACGCCTATAACGCGAAAAAGGGAAAATAAGGCAACCCCCCGCGTCGTATGCCGTTGACGCGGTTTTGCGGATGAAAGATTGTGAAATTTGAAGCGAGGCGGGCCCGCGTTTTGGTCCGCGTTACAGCAAATACAAATTGAGCGAGGTGCCTCTATGAAGCCGAAATTTTTGACCACAGCGATCGGAAGCATGCCCTACGAAAGCCCTGAGCGCGCAGTCGAAGTCTCCCTTTCTTGCCTGGACGCGCCCATTTGGCCCCAACTCGGCGTTTTCGGCCTGCGCGAGCAGATGGAAATCCAGTACAGCGAAGGCCTGCCCTGCGTCGTCATCGACGAGGAGAAGGGACGCATGTACTTCGACACCTCCCGCGATTACTCGGAGGATTTCGCCGCATTCTACGACACCTACATGGCGGCCATGGATCCCGACGAAGGAAACGGCGACGTCTCCTCCATGGCGATCAGCGAGGAGTTCTCCAAGGGGATCTACGCGCTGGAACGGAAGCTCAAGGCGGACGGCCGCGACAAGAACAAGCTGCCCTGGCTGAAGGTCCAGACGACCGGCCCCTGCAGCTTCGCCCTTACCATCACCGACGAGAACAAGCGCGCGATCTACTATAACGAAGAGTTCCGCGACGTCATCGTCAAGGCCATGGCCATGAAGTGCCGCTGGCAGATCCAGAAGTTCAAGCAGTACGCGGAGAACATTATCTGCTTCATCGACGAGCCGATCCTCTCCGCGTTCGGCAGCTCCACCTACGTTTCCGTCCAGCGCGCCGACGTCGTCAGCTACCTCGCCGAGGTCATCGACGCGGTGCATGCGGACGGCGGCTACACGGGCATCCACTGCTGCGGCAACACGGAGTGGAGCATCCTCATCGACGCCGGCGTCGACATGGTGAACTTCGACGCGTTCGAGTACGGCGAGACCGTCTCCCTCTATGCTTCGCACATGAAGGAGCACCTCAGCAAAGAGCGTATGCTGGCCTGGGGTATCGTGCCGACCTCCAGCAAGGTCATGGACCAGACCCCCGAGACGCTCGAGAAGGTCATGGAAGCCAACATGGACAAGCTCGCGCAGGTCACCGGGCTCGACAAAAAACTCATCGCCGAGCAGGCGCTGATCACGCCCTCCTGCGGCACCGGTTCGCTCTCCGTGGCGGAGGCCGACAAGGTCTTCCCGCTGGTGAAGGCGATGAGCGCGCACATGAAGGCGAAGTACGGTTTCTAGGCTTTTCGGGCCGTAATTCAAGGACGAAAGACGTTTCCTGCGGGCGGGCCCCCGCCCGCAGGATTTCGACGCAGCGAAGGAGAACGTAGTTGAAAATCGCAGTATCCGGCAAAGGCGGAGTAGGAAAGTCCACCATAGCTTCCATTCTCGCGTTGACGAAAGCAGAGCAGGGGGATCGGGTTCTCGCGCTCGATGCGGATCCCGACGCCAACCTCGCGTCCTCTTTGGGCATTCCGCACAGCGAGCAGAGGAAGATCATGACCATGTCGCAGCAGATCGCCCTCATAGAGGAGCGGATGGGCGCGAAGGTGGGGCAGTACGGGCAGGTCTTTCGCCTCAATCCCGAGGTGTCGGACGTGGCCGACAACTACGCCTACAAGTATCGCGGCGTGGCGCTTCTGGTTCTGGGCGCCGTCAAGGCGGGGGGCAGCGGATGCGCCTGCCCCGAAAGCACGTTCATTCGCGCTCTGGTCAACGACCTCGTCCTGTTCAAAGGGGACACGCTGATCATGGACATGGAGGCGGGCATCGAGCACCTCGGGCGCGCGACGTCCCAAGGCGTCGACGCCATGCTCGTCGTCGTCGAGCCGGGACAGCGCTCCGTGGACTGCGCCATGCAGGTCGAGCGGATGTCCCGCGAAATCGGCATCCGCAAGCTCTTCTTCGTGGCCAACAAGGTCACGGGGGAGGACGACCGCGTTTTTCTACGGGAAGCCCTGCCGAATCGGGAAATTCTTGCGTTTCTCCCCTTCGCGGACGACATGAAGGCCGCCGACCGCGACGGCGTCGCGCCGTACGACCGGCTCGACGAGAAGACGCGCGGTCGCTATGAGGAAATGATTAAGAGGTTGGAAGCATGAGTTTTATGTTTGCGCTTTCCGGTAAGGGGGGCGTGGGGAAGACCACCCTTTCCGGCCTGTTCGTTCGCGGCCTGGTGGAATTGGGCAAGAAACCCGTTCTGGCGGTGGACGCGGACCCGAACAGTTGCCTGGCGGATATGCTGGGCGAAACGGTGCCGTTCACGATCGGTTCCGCGCGGGAGACCGTGCGCGAGGAGTCCGAGGCGCAGATGATCTCCAAGCACGAACTGCTGCGTTTGAAGATCGCCCAGAGTCTCGTGGAGAGCAACGGCTACGACCTGATCTCCATGGGGCGCCCGGAGGGGCCCGGTTGTTACTGCTACGCCAACAACGTCCTCAAAACGGCGTTGCAGGAGCTGGCGGGCAAGTATCCCTACGTCGTCCTCGACAACGAGGCGGGGTTGGAAAACCTCTCGCGGCGTATCGTGCAGTTCGTCGACGCGCTCGTTCTCGTCTCCGACGCCTCCAACGCCGGTATGAGCACGCTTGAGCGCCTCTACGGGCTGGCGAAGGAAATGGGCGTAACCTACCGGAAACTCGTTCTTCTCGTCAACCGGACGAGGGGTGCGAAATTGCCCGAATCCGCTCCACGTATTCAGGAGACGACAAATGCGACGAAGATGATCGCATTGCCGTACGACGAGGAGATCGCGACGCTTGCCGAGGAGTCGCGGCCCGTGTGGGAGGTTTCGGCGGATAACCCGATCTATCGGCAGATCCGGGAACTCGTGTCGGAGATCGTGAACTAGCGCGCTTCTCCGGCGCTTCGTTTCAGTTACACGCGCTTTCGAAGTTACTGCAACCGCAGTAGAAATGAAGAGTATGGGGGGTAAAAGAATACTGATGAGCAACCAGCCGAACAACCCGCAGGAACCCATCGATTTCAAGGCCCGCGTCGACGACGCCGCGTCCGTTGAAATGCTGGAAAAGGCGAAACAGGATTGTATCGATACCTGCTTCGACCGCTACGAAACGCAGAAGAATCAGTGTAAATTCGGCAAGGACGGCGTATGCTGCAAGATCTGCTACATGGGTCCCTGCCGCATCACTCCGCGCTCGCCCAAGGGCATCTGCGGCGCGGACGCCGACACGATCGCGGCCAGAAACCTGTTGCGCGAGATCACCGGCGGTTCGTCCGCCCACTCCGACCACGGCAGGCACGTCGCGCTGCTGTTGAAGGAAATCGCAGAAGGGCACGAGGTCGGTTACGAGGTCAAGGACGAGCAGGCGGTCTACGAGGCCGCCGCGGCTTACGGCATCGAAACGGAGGGCCGCGAGCTCATGGCGGTTCTGCGCGATGTGGCCGAGGTCTTCATCGGCGATTTCACCGCGCAGCACGAGACGCTGAGAACCCTTTCCCTCGCGCCGCAGAAAACGCAGAACACCTGGGCGAACCTCGGCATCACGCCGCAGGGCATCGACCGGATGATCGTCGAGGCGATGCACAGGACGCATATGGGCGTCGACCACGACTACAGAAATATCCTGAAGCACGGTTTCCGCCAGTCCATCGCCAACGGCTGGGGCGGCTCGCGCATCGCCACCATGGCGTCCGACATCCTCTTCGGCACGCCGCGCGCACTGCGCGCCGAGGTCAACCTCGGCGTGTTGAAGGAGAACAACGTCAATATCATCGTGCACGGGCACGAGCCGACGCTCTCCGACATGATCGCCATCGCCATCAAGCAGCCGGACATCATCGAGTACGCCAAGGCGGCGGGCGCCGAGGGCGTCACCGTCGGCGGCATCTGCTGCACGGCGAACGAGATCCTGATGCGCCACGGCGTGCCGATTGCGGGCAACTTCCTGCAGCAGGAGCTGGCCATCGTCACCGGCGCGGTCGAGATGATGATCGTCGACGTGCAGTGCGTCATGCCCTCCCTGCCGTTCGTCGCCGAGCACTATCACACGAAGATCGTGACCACCACGCCGATGGCGATGATGGTCGGCGCCGAGCCCTTCGAGTTCGACGAGGTGCACGCGCTGGATTCGGCGAAATCCCTCGTCAAAATGGCGATCGACAACTTCAAGAACCGCGACAAGACGATCGTCAGCATCCCTCAGGACAAGGAGACCGTCATCGCCGGTTTCAGCGTCCGCGAGATCAAGTACATGCTGGGCGGCACGTTCCGCGCTTCCTTCCGCCCCCTGAACGACGCGATCATCCAGAACCGCATCAAGGGCGTCGTCGGCATCGTCGGCTGCAACAACCCGAAGTTCAAGACCGACTGGTATTGCAACGAGCTCGTCAAAGAACTGATCAAGAACAACGTCCTCGTCGTCGAGACCGGCTGCTGCGCCATCGCCTCCGGCAAGAACGGCAAGCTGACGCCGGAGACGGCGCTCGACCTGGCGGGTCCCGGCCTGAAGGAAGTCTGCGAGACGGTCGGCATTCCGCCCGTCCTGCACATGGGCAGCTGCGTCGACAACAGCCGTATTCTCGAGGCCTGCGCCGAGATCGTCAAAGAGGGCGGCCTGGGCGATTCCATCGCGGGTCTGCCCGCGGCGGGCGTCTGCCCCGAACTCATGAGCGAGAAGGCCGTCTCGATCAGCCACTATTTCGTGGCCTCGGGCGTCGACGTCTTCATCGGCCATCCCTTCCACATCACGGGCAGCGAAAACGTCTACAAGTTCCTCACCGAGGAAGCGAAGGAAATGTTCGGCGCTGCCATGCACTTCGTCGAGGACCCGATCGAGGCTGCGAAGCAGATCATCGCGGTGCTGGACGAAAAACGTGAGAAGCTCGGCATCAACAAGAAGCACGAGCGCAAACTTGTGGATCAGAAGGATAGGAGGGCCGCAGATGTCTAAGCTGATTTGCTCCAGTGCAATTAACGGTGCGACCGAGTGGCTCAGGAGGGCCGAGGAGGCCGTTGTCAACGCGATCAAGGAGAAGGGCGAGGATTTTCCGGTAGCCTTCCCCAGCACCACCTACTACCTGCCGATCATCTATTCCTTCACGGGAAAGAAGATGGAAACCCTGAAGGATCTGCAGGGGATTCTGCGCGATGCGAAGAACCTCCTGCCCGGGCGCGTGCTTGACGAGAAGTGGCTGCCCTACCTGGGACAGACGCTCGACGCCGGCGCGGCCGCCCTCTTCGCCTGCGAGGCGATCGAGGCCGTGAAATACATCATGGGCCCCAACCCGGTCGACGGGATCTGGCTCGGCGCGGCCAACGACATCATCATGCGCGAGCGCGGCGTCGAGTTCGTCGACGGCAGCGCCCCCGGATTCGCTGCCATCACCGGTGCGGCTCCGAGCAACGAGATCGCGGTGAAGATCGCCAAGGAACTCCAGCAGAAGAACATCTACGTGTTCATGGGCGGCAGCACGAACGGCGTGCAGTTCGCCGAGCAGCTCGCCGCCGAGGGCATCCAGCTCGGCTGGGAGACCCGCCTCGTTCCCTTCGGCAAGGATGTCTCCGCCCTCGTCTACGCGCTCGGTTTCGCCAACCGCACGGCGCTCTCCTTCGGCGGCGTCAAGGCCGGAGACTTCGCGGCGAACCTGAAGTACAACAAAAACCGCGTCTTCGCCTTCGTCCTCGCCCTGGGCGAGGTCGACGAGGAGAAGTACGCGCTGGCGGCGGGCGCCCTCAACTACGGCTTCCCGATCATCGCCGACACCGACATCCCGCAGATCCTGCCGACGGGCGTCTGTACCTACGAGCACGTCGTCTCGAGCGTCCCCTACGACACCATGGTCGAGAAGGCGCTGGAGGTTCGCGGCTGCAAGATCATCGTCACCAGCGTTCCCATCCCCGCGGCGTACGGCGCGGCGTTCGAGGGCGAGCGCATCCGCAAGGAGGACACGTACGTCGAGTTCGGCGGCAACAAGTCGTCGGCGTTCGAGTTCGTCACCTCCGCGGAGTTCGACGAGATCAACGACAACGAGTTCGAGCTGATCGGCCCCGACATCGACGAGGTGCCGGAGGGCTCCGTCCTGCCGCTCGGCATCTGGGTCGAGGTCGCCGGACGCAAGATGCAGCCCGACTTCGAGCCGATCCTGGAGCGCCAGATCCACCACCTCGTCAACGGGGCGGAGGG
This sequence comes from Synergistaceae bacterium, assembly GCA_036803565.1. GTDB lineage: Bacteria > Synergistota > Synergistia > Synergistales > Synergistaceae > DAIRUD01. The sequence goes on from DAIRUD010000016.1 coordinate 12,582, forward strand.
CATCTGGCATATGGGCCAGCGCGACATCGTCTGGACCCGCGTCTCCAAGGACGGCTTCAAGAAGGGGCTGCGCATCCGCGACTACGGCAAGATCATCCACGCCAAGTTCCACGCCGATTACCCGGCGATCGTCGACAAGGTCAAGGTCACGCTGATCACCGACGAGGCCGAGGTGGAGAAGCGCCTGGCCGTGGCGCGCGAGACGTACCAGTTCCGCAACAAGCGCGTCGAGGCCATGACCGACGAGTCCGTGGACATCTTCTACTCCTGCCTGCTCTGCCAGGCCTTCGCTCCCAACCACGTCTGCATCATCACGCCCGAGCGCCTCGGCCTCTGCGGCGCGTACAACTGGCTGGACGGCAAGGCGGCGTACGAGATCGACGAGACCGGCGGCAACCAGCCCGTCAAGAAGGGCGACTGCCTCGACCCCGTCAAGGGTATCTGGACCGGCGTCAACGAATACGTCTACAGCAACAGCCACAAATCCGTCGACGCCTTCTGCGCCTACTCCATCATGGACCGCCCGATGACCAGCTGCGGCTGTTTCGAGGCCATCTGCGCCTACCTGCCGGAGTGCAACGGCGTCATGGTCGTCAACCGCGAGTTCCTCGGCGACACCCCGGTCGGCATGACCTTCTCGGCGCTGGCCGGAAACGTCGGCGGCGGTATGCAGACGCCGGGCTTCATGGGCGTCGGCAAGGTGTTCCTCAGTTCCCGTAAGTTCCTCTCCGCCGAGGGCGGTTTCGCGCGCCTCGTCTGGATGCCCAAGGAGATCAAGGACTCCATCCGCGAGGATCTGGAGAAACGCTTCCAGGAGCAGGGACTCGACGGCTTCTTCGACAAGATCGCCGACGAGACCGTCGCCACCACGGCGGAGGAAGTCCGCGCGTTCATGGAGAAGGTCGGGCACCCGGCGCTCACCATGACGGACATGTCCGAGTACGCGCAGGCCGCCGACGAGGGCGAGGAAGCCGCCGCCCAGGGCTACGACGACGATGAGGACGCGCCGGCCGAGAAGGCGGGCGAGAAGGTCTCCGTCGACGCCTCCAGCCTCGAAGCGCTCAAGGCGCAGCTGATGACGGAAGTCCGCGCCGATGTGATGAAGGAAGTCGTCGGCAGCATCATCAATACCCTGTCCGTGCAGTTCCTCGGCGCGGAGGGCACGGTCGCGATGCCCGCGGCGGGAGCCGCGCCCGCGGCCTCCGGTGCGCCGCGCATCGAGGCCAAGGAGCTGGTGAAGCAGATCAAGGCCTTCCCCGTGCCGCGCAACAAATCCGAGGGCTCGATCTGGGAGGTCAAGCTCGGCAATACCAAGGAAGAGGGCGGCACCCGCGGCAAGACCTACGTCATCGGCGGCGAGACCTGCATGCCGTTCCACCTGTGGGAGGGCAACATGCCCCACCGCCCGCTTGTGGCGCTGGAAGTGCTCGACAACTTCACCGAGAAGTATCCGCCGGTTCTGACGGCGATCTACGGCGAGGAGTTGCTGCGCAACCCGGTGGAGATGGCCAAGGTGTGCGTGGACAAGTACGGTGCCGACCTGATCAGCGTCTCCCTGCTGGGCACGCATCCGGAGAAGGGCAACAAGTCCGCCGCCGACGCGGTGAAACTGGTCGGCGAAGTGCTGCAGGCGGTCGACGTGCCGATCATCGTTACCGGCCATACGCACTACGACAAGAACAACGAGGTCATGAAGGCCATCGCCCAGACGTTCGACGGCGAGAACCTGCTGCTCAACTGGGTCGAGCAGGACAACTACAAGACCATCGCCGGCGTCGCCATGGCGTACGGACACACGTTGGTCTCGCAGTCCCCGATCGACGTCAACATCGCCAAGCAGATGAACATCCTGCTGACGAACATGGAGTTCCCGAAGAACAAGATCGTCATGGACCCGACGACGAGCGCCATGGGCTACGGCATCGAGTACACGTATTCCGTCATGGAACGCATTCGCGTGACGGCGCTCGACGGCGAGCAGATGCTCTGCGGCCCGATCCTCGTGCAGGTCGGCGCGGAGACGTCGAAGATCAAGGAAGCCAAGGCATCCGAAGCCGACTTCCCGGCATGGGGCAAGGTGGAGGACCGTCTCGCGGCTCTGGAGTTCGGCGCGGCGCAGTCCTATCTGTACGCCGGCGCGAACGTCGTGATCATGTATCACCCCGAGGCGGCGGTGCAGATCAAGAAGACGATCGACGACCTGCTCGATGGGAAAAGGGGGTAAGCCACGATGGCACTGACTGGTCTGCAAATTCAGAAGCTGTTGCCCAAAACCAACTGTAAGGAGTGCGGTTCGAACACGTGCCTGGCGTTCGCCATGAAGCTCGCCGGAAAGAAGGCGGAGCTTTCGGAATGTCCCTACGCTTCCGAGGAAGCGAAGGCCATCCTCGGCGCGGCCAGCGAACCGCCCGTCAAAACCGTCTCCGTCGGCGAGACGAAGATCGGCGGCGAGACGGTGCTCTATCGTCACGAAAAGACGTTCGTAAACCAGCCGATCTTTGCCGTCAATATCGACGACACGGACGGCGACTACAAGGCGACGCTCGACGCGGCCAAGGGCTATGTGTTGGAGCGCGTCGGCGAGGTCCTGACGCTGGGCGCCGTCGCGGTGACGCAGAAGCAGGACGACGCGGCGAAGTTCCTCGAGGTCGTGAAGGCCGTCGCGGATGCCGGCTGCCCGGTCATCATCCGTGCCAAGAGCGTCGACGCGGCGAAGCAGGCCGCGGCGATCGCCAAGGACAAGGGCGGCGTGATCGCGACGGCGTCCGGCGCCGACGCGGAGGCGCTCGCCCAGGCCGCGCAGGACAACGGCCTGGTGCTGGCCGTGGGCGGCGCGACGATCGACGAGATCGCCGGGGCGACCGCGAAGATCAAAGAGGGCGGCTTCAACGACATGGTGATCACGATGCCGGCGCAAACGCTCTCCCAGAGCTTCCAGTTCAACTCCGTGGCGCGCCGCGCGGCGTTCGCCAACGCCAAGGCGGTCGGTTACACGTACCTGCACTTCATCGACGGCGACGACATGTACGACGTCATGCGCCAGGCGACGAACGAGATCTGCAAGTACGGCGGCATCGTCGTCTTCCCCAAGATGGACGTCGCGCTCCTTTGCGTCATGATGACGCTGCGGCAGAACATCTACACCGACCCGCAGAAGCCCATCCAGATGGAGCCGGGCGTCTACAAGATCGGCGAGCCGGACGAGAACTCCTACGTCTGGGTCACGACGAACTTCTCACTCACGTACTTCCTCGTCTCGGGCGAGATCGAGAACTGCGGACAGAACGCCTGGCTGCTGATCCCCGAGTGCGAGGGCCTGAGCGTCCTCACCGCTTGGGCGGCCGGCAAGTTCGGCGGCGACATGATCGGCAAGTTCCTCATCGAGCAGGGACTCAACGACTCGCAGAAGAACAAGTCGCTGATCATCCCCGGTTACGTCGCGCAGATCAAGGGCGACATCGAGGAAGCGCTGCCGGGGTGGAATATCCTCATCGGTTCCCAGGAGGCCAGCGATATCGAGTCCTTCGTGAACTCGACGCTGACGAAGTAAGGAAAACGCAACGGCGG
>DAIRUD010000017.1:0-15298 GCA_036803565.1 Synergistaceae bacterium
CCGGCAGCGCGGCCAGCGCCCCCAGCTTGGCCGCGCGGTCCAGCGCGAGGAGCGCGCAGAAAGCCGCCGCACCGGCAAGGCGGCGGACGCCGTCCGGCCCGGTCTTGGCGTTTCTTTGCGCCGGTGCGTCCCTTCTTGACATTGCCATGCCCCCGATTAACGCACGTTTTTCTATCCTATAGGCGCATTCTACACGAAAACCCGGGACGCAACGCCCCGCACGTTCGAAGGGGGCGGCATCGTGAAACTGTTCGGCGGAAACCCGTTTACGAAAAACCGCGCGGGGGAGGCCGCTCGCGCCCTCCGCGCGATGCACGCGGAAGGCGTTTTGCGGATACGGAGCGCAGGGGAGGCGTGCCGCGCGACGATCGGTCACATGAAAATCAAAACGTCTGTCCGCCCGCCTCCACCGGGACGCCGGGGTGGTGGGCGGACAGGAAGCGCGCGCGCTCCTGCATCCGCTCCCACGACTGGGGCGCGATGTCCTCCAGCGGGTAGGGCATGTCGAGCATGCGGTAGGTCGTCACGCCGAGGCGGTGGTAGGGGAGCAGTTCCACGGCGCGCAGCTTGCCGCCGGTCAGGCCGCGGGCGAAGCGGGCCAGCGCGGCGAGGTTGTCGTCGCCGTCGTTGAGGCCGGGGATCAGCGGCACCCGCAGCGTCAGGCGGACGGGATACGGCGAGGCGTCCAGCCGCGCGACGTTGTCCAGAATCAGGTCGTTGCCCACGCCGGTGATGCGCGCGTGCTCGTCGGGGTCCAGGTGCTTGAGATCCACGAAGGCGGAGTCGAGGTAGGGCAGCAGCTTCTCCACGTTCTCCCAGGGCACGCACAGGCATGTCTCCATGGCGGTGTCGATGCCGCGCGCCTTCAGCATGCGCAGCAGTTGCGCCGCGTAGTCCGGTTGCGCGCACGGTTCGCCGCCGCTCAAGGTGACGCCGCCGCCGGAGTGGAAGTAGAAGATCTCGTCCTTGGAGACCTCGTCGGCGATCTCCTGGGCGCTGCGCTGTGCCCCGTAGGCCTTGATCGCGCGGTTGGGGCAGGCCTGTACGCAGTCGAGGCAGCCGACGCACTTCTCGCGCAGGACGCGCAGGCGGCCGTCGACGACCTCCAGCGCGCCCGCGCCGCAGGCGGCGGCGCAGCTTCCGCACGACGCGCACTTGGTCCGGTCGACGCCGATCTCCGGCGCGAAGCGTTGTGACTCCGGCGTCGAACACCAACGGCAGCGCATCGGGCAGCCCTTGAGGAAGACGACGTTGCGCAGTCCCTCGCCGTCGTGGATGGAGGCCTTTTCGATGCGCAGGATGTTGCCGGCCGCGCCGGACGGGCGGCTGCCCGGCGCGCCGTGCGATGTCGTGCCCTTCTTCGTCGCTTCCGTCATGCGCTTCGTTCCCCCATCGCCTCCAGGATCATGTCCAGCCCCGCCTCCAGATGGTCGGTGCGGAGGATGTGCATGGCCTTGTCGAAGTCCTTCTCGCGGATCGCCTCCGTCATGAGGTACAGGTTGTCGTTGATCCGCTGCGCGTGCACCGGCGGCTTGTTGGAGATGAGGCCGATGCGGATCAGCTCCTCCTGGTTGCCGCGGTAGATGCGGTCGATCCGGGTGTTGTCGAAGACGCTGACGATCTCGATGTGCATCTCCGTGTCCGCGTACTCCCACTCGTAGGGGTCGAACTGCGCGGCGCGCATGCGCACCACCTTCTCCTCGATGCGGTGGGAGTACTCCCAGGTGCGGTCCGCCGCGAAGATGGCCTTCATGGCGTTTTCCTCCACCAGGCTGCGGAGCTGGTAGATCTCCAGCACGTCCTTGCGCGTCACGCCCTTGACCCGGATCTTCTTGCGGAAGTCGGCCAGCAGCCAGCCCTCGTTCTGCAGGCGCTTGATGGCCATGCGGATGGGCATGCGGCTCATCCGCAGGTCCTCGGACAGGCTGGCCTCCGTCAGGAACGTGTCCGGCGCGTAGCGCGCGCCGACGATGCGCTTTTTGATGACGGCGTACGCCTCGTCCGTCAGGGAGCGGTCTTCCCGGCCCTCCGGCATGCGCTAGCCGACCGAGATACCCTGCTGCACCGTGCGGCCGATGATCTCGTCCTGCACGTCCTTGCCCAGCTCCGTGAAGTACGCCGTGTAGCCCGCGACGCGGACCAGCAGGCCCTTGTAGGCCTCCGGGTGCTTCTGCGCCTCGATCAGCTTCTTCTGGTCGATGACGTTGAACTGCACGTGGTAGACGCCGAGCGAGCACATGCTCTTCAAGAGCGCCATCATGTTGTGGATGCCGTGCTCCGTGGAGAGCAGCGCCGGTTCCACCTTCATGTTCAGCAGCGTGCCCTGCACGAAGCGGGCGTGCTGGAGCTTGGCGACCGATTTGAGGACCGAGCTGGGGCCGTTGAAGTCGGTGCCGCCGCTGGGACTGACGCCGTCGGCGAGGGGTTTCCAGGCCTCGCGCCCGGAGGGCAGCGCGCCGACCTCCAGCCCGAAGGGCGTGTTGCCGGAGACGGGCAGGATGCCCGGCGTCATCTTGCCGAACTTGCTGCTGTACTTTTCGATCTCGTCGGCGATGAAGGTGAAGAGGTGCGCCGCCAGGTCGTCGACCGCGGTGTCGTCGTTGCCGTACTTGGGCGCTTCGCAGCAGGCGCGCCAGGCCTTCTCGCAGCCCTGGAAGTTGCTGTCCAGCGCGTCGAGCAGCTCGCCCATGCGCAGCGCCTTGGTGTCGTAGACGACGTGCTTGACGGCGGCGACGCTGTTGATCAGGTCGGCGACGCCGATGAGGATGATGCCGTTGCCGGTGTTGTACTTGGCGCCGCCCCAGGCGTAGTCCTTGGCCCGCGCCACGCACTCCTGGAAGGAGAGCGAGAGCGCCGGGACCGGGCGGTCCATGCAGACATCGTCGATCAGGTGGCTGCCGACGACGACGCAGCGCACCGCGTAGGCGATCTGCTTCTTGACCGCGTCCAGGAAGTCGTCGAAGGTCGCGAACGTCGTCGGGTCGCCGGTGCGCGTGGAGACGACCTTGTCGAACTTGCGCGACTTGCCGTCGAGCATGACGAACTCGACCATGCTGCCCAGGTTGATGTCGGCCAGCGCCGTGTAGGCCCGCAGGCGGCCGGACAGGTTGGTCTCGACGCAGCCGCAGGGGTTCCAGTCCAGCGCCTCCTGCAGGGGGACGCCCTTGTTCATCACCATCTTGATGCCTTCCTCGTCGTTGTGGAAGGCGGGGAAGCCGGTGCCCAGCGCGATCAGGTCGACGCACTTGCGCAGGAAGGCGTTGGGGTTCTTGGCCATGTTGTAGCGGACGGAGAGGGACGGCTGGTAGAGCTGCACGTCCATCGTCGCCTGGAGGATCATGTACGACAGGTCGTTGACCGCGTCCCGGCCGTCCGCGTCGACGCCGCCGACGCAGACGTTCTGGAACATCGGGTAACCCGCCGCGAACTCCGCCGTGACCTTGTCCTGAAAGAGGCAGGGCTCGGAAAACTTGACCCAGAGGCAGTCGAGCAATTCCTGCGCCTCGTCCGGCGTGATGCGGCCCGCTTCGAGGTCGGCCCGGTAGAAGGGCCACAGGTATTGGTCCATGCGGCCGGGGTTGTAGCTGGCCGCGTTCTGCTCCATGAACACGCAGATCTGATAGATATAGAAGGATTGGAGCGCCTCGCGGAAGGTCCGCGCCGGGTTGGCGGGGACGTGGCGGCAGGTGGCCGCGATCTCCTGCAACTCCTTCCGGCGTCGGGGGTCGGAGGTCTCGGCGGCCTGCCGCTCGGCCTCCACCGCGTAGCGCTCGGCCAGGGTGACGATGCCCTCGGCGGACAGCAGCAGCGCCTGTAGATAGTGCATCCTGTCCAGCCCGCCGGGCGCGGCGGTGTCCGTCTCGGCCATGACCGCGTTGATCCGGTCGACGATGCCGTTGATGCCCTCGTTGATCACCGTCGCGTAACCGGCGGTGGTCTCGCCGAAGCCGCGCACGGCCTTGCGGTCGATGTAGACGACGCCCGCGTCGCGCAGGGCGCGCACCTCGTCGGGGATCTGCGTCTGCCACGCCTCGTAGTTCGAGCGTCCCTTCCAGTAGGGGCGGATCACCTCCTCGAAGACCTTGCGGTCCGCGTCGGTGAGGTGGAAGGGGTCGTAGCGCCGGGTGCTGATCGTCTCCAGCTCGTCGTCGAGCACCGACCAGCAGGCGTCGGCGCAGAGGATGCCCGCCCGGGTCTTGCTGCCCGAGCAGCCGACGATCAGCTCGTCGGGCCAGATCGTCACCGTCTTCTCCCGGCACTGCTTGCGGAAGGCATAGGCCTTCTGGATCACCAGCGGCTGCCCCGCCGATTCGATGAAACCCTCCGTCAAAAGCCGCGCGTTCTCCAGATCCATCTCCGGCCGCGTGTCCAGCACCCGCTGCTTCAGCCTGTTCACCCGTTCCATATAGCTCTTGTTCTCCGGCATTTTATTCACTCCCCCCAAGAAATCGACCATAATGGAGCCTAAACTCATTTTGGGATATCAAAATTATAACGCCGAACGGCGATGTGTCAATCCGGGTTTTGTGTACAACGTCCGCAGGCGCAGGGTCGGAGCATAAAAGCGCATCGAACGGTTGCTGAATCGTGACCTTTGCGGAGGTGTTGTGGGTGGCATTGCATATTGCGATACGTGATATTACGTGTAAAATATGAGGTGAGCTGACGGGATGACGAAGCGGGAGCTTGAACAAAAACTCAGGCGTAACGGATGGCGAATCGTTCATGGTTTGAAGCACGATATGGCGGTTCATCCGGATTGGCCCGGCATCAAGATTCCGATACCCCGCCATGACGGAGATATTCCTAAGGGGACGTTGCATTCCATTCTGAAGGATGCGGGGTTGAAATAAACGGGGATGAACGCGACGTTCCATATGTTCTTTGCGAGGTGATTTTTTATGAAGTACGCGTATCCAATTATTTGCACAAAGGAAGACGGAAATATCCTGGTAACCGTTCCGGATTTGCCCGGCTGCCACACGTTTGGCGACGGTATTGCCAACGCGCTGCTGATGGCGCAGGACGCCATGGAGATGTGGCTGTGGGACGCGGAAAATAGCGGCGAGGAGATACCCGCCCCATCTCCTCTGTGCGAGATAGAAAAGCAATGCGCCGGCGAGGGGCAGTTCGCCAGCATCGTTCCGGCGGACACCGACGAATATCGACGCCGCTACGACACGCGTTCCGTCAAAAAAACGCTCTCCATCCCTTCATGGCTGAATTACAAAGCCGAAAAAGCCAACGCGCCCTTTTCGCAGATTCTTCAGGAGGGCTTGAAAGACTACTTGAATATTCCGCAATAAGCGGAGCAAGCGTCTTGTAAAATGTGAAAGGAAGATGCAAAGCATGTGCATTCACCTTTTTGCATGTAGACATTTGATGATACAATGCGAATGGTGAATGGAAGCGAGGAGTTGAGGATCGATGGCGTCGAATATCAGACCGGCACGGGACTTGCGCAACAACTATCCGGAAGTTGCCGCGTTCGTAAAAAATCAGTCCAACCATGTCGTCATCACCAACCGGGGCCGGGGCGATCTGGTGTTGATCGATTACGAGGATTATCAGGAATACGAATTGTACCTGCACCAGAAGTTCATCGCCGAAAAGCTGAAAGAGGCCGAGGAGCGGGCGAACGATCCCGACGCCAAGTGGTACTCCTTGGATGAGACGATGGCGGCCTTGAGAAAGCGGCCGGGATGCGCTACGGAATAAGGATTCTCGATCTGGCCCGGGAGGATCTGGCGGTCATCGCGGCGTATCTCACGGGATTTTCCGCTCAGGCCGCCGACGGTTTCCTGGATGCGTTCGCAAGGGAAATGGCGCTGATCGGCGAGCATCCGGGCATTTGTCTCGTTTATCCGTGGGATCGAAAATACCGGCGCGCGATCATCGGCAAATATCTGGTCTTCTATCGGGTGGACGAGGAAAGCGGAATCGTGAGCGTCCATCGGGTTCTGCACGGGTCGAGAAATATCGTTGGAGAGCTCGCGAAAATGAAGCAGGACGGAAATTCACACACGCCTCTGGTCAATGAGTATTGATAGAGGTAATTGGGAGCGTATCGTTTGTTATTCGGTTGATATGTTGCCAAATCCACTCCGCTTGCAAAAGGCGGAGATGATTTCCCGCCCTTTGCCTCATCTTTCTTCCTCGGTGAAGCGGAGGAACTCGTCTAACCTCTGTGCGGCAAATTTCGTCAGAGAGGCCAGAAGATCCTTCTGCGTTTTGCCGCTCTCCCTGCACAGGGTATTCAACGTTTCCTTTGTGGTCTGGTCGATGTAAGTCGAAAAAGAAATCATACCCTTATTTTTTTGATTCTCCCGATATTGTTTGCGCCTGCTCTTTGCATCTTCGTGCAGTTTCGGCCTGCCTCGGCTGTCCGGTTTTTCCGCCATGAACATACAACTCCATACAAGAGATTTGCGTCTCCCGTATTGTACTTCACAGCGGAAATTCGTGCGATTTTGCAGCACGATTTTATTTTAACCCTGGGGGATAAAAATATCAAGCGATGATCTATGTGGCAATGCTGATTATGGCAGTATGCCTGACGAAGATACGAGAGAACCGCAAGGACCGCTTTGCCGTTGCGCATTCCCGGCGGAACAAAACCGGTTTCGCATATCGCACCGCGTTTCCGGTGCGCCCATCGGTTTCGGCTACGTAAAATACGCTGTTTCGCGCCATGCGTTTTATGAAATGAAACCTGAGGCGACTGCGGATTTCCGGGGAAATGTCGCCGGATATACTCGTATGGATAGACGTGACGTTACATCTTGCGGGTTTGTCGTGGAAGGATGCGCATGCGGGAGCGCATCCGTTGGCTGTCGTCCTGCCGTCGGTTCTCATGTCCGGGCTGCGGGCGCGAAAGTGCGGCGTCGGTGCGTCCGCGAACTTCCGTCCCCGCCGCGTGTGAGCCGAGGAGGTTGGAGAAGATGAAGCTGCGCAGCAAAATCACCGTCAGCATTCTCACCGTCGTCGTCCTTTTGTTTGCCCTGGTCATCGCCTACGTGGCCCTGGCGTCCTCGCGCAAGGCGCGCGCCGATGCCAGGGCGCTGGCGCTGGAGACCGTCGGGCGGCTGGCGGGGGAGATCCAGCTGTTGATGGAGCGGGAGCTGAGCGTCGTCGCCAGCATCGGGACGGTCGTCGAGCAGATGGACAGATCCCAGCCCAACGCGCGGGAGACGCTGGTGGGCATTTTGAGCGCGGGCACGATTCACAGCGCCCGCACCAACAACATGTGGATCGCCTTCGAGGCGGACGCCTTCGACGGCCGGGACGCGGAGTACGCGGGCACGAAGGAATACGGAAAAACCGGCCGGATGGTCGCCTCCGTCTTCGACAGCAAGGACGGCACGGCCCGCCGGGACGAGGACTTCACGGCGGAACTGCTCGACCGGCCCGGGGACGGCGCGTGGTATCGGGAACCGCTGCGCACGGGCGAGGTGACCATCACCGCGCCGGAGATGTACGCCTACCCCGACGGCCGGAAGGTGTTCCTGTCCAGCCTGTGCGTGCCCATCCGCATCGGCGGGCGCTTGGTCGGGGTCATCGGGGCGGATCTCGAATACACGGAAATCCAGAGAATGGTCACGGACGCAAAGGTGATCAGCGAGCGCTCCTCCCTGTTGTTCATCGCCAACGACGGCACCGTCATCTCCGCGCTGCGGCCGGAGGACGTCGGGAAAAACGTCGAGGTGTTCCTGCAGGGGCAGAACGATATCCCCGACGTCCTGCGCGCGATCCGCGAGGGCGAGGCGTATACCGCGTTCCACGAATCGGTGCTCTCCGGTCTGCTGTCGATGAAATCCTACGTTCCCCTGAAGATCGGGGATTCCCGACAGTACATGTCGCTCAACGTCAACGTCCCGGTCACCGACATGCTGCGCGAGACGCGGGCGATGACGCGCAACACGATCGTCGTCGCGGTGCTGGGGGGACTGCTCGTCGCGGCGGTCGTCCTGTGGATTGCCAGGTGGGTCACGATGCCGATCCTGGCCGTGTCCGGCCTGTTGAAACGCGCTTCGGAGCTCAACTTCCGGACCGACCCCGGGCAAGCCTGGCTGTTGAAGCACAACGACGAGATCGGCGACATGGCGCGGGCGTATCTCCGCTTTCAGGTGAGCCTGACGAAGGTCCTCCATGACTTGCAGCACGAATCGGAGAACTTCTCCTCGACGGCGCAGAACCTGGCGGCGATCTCCCAGGAGTCCGTCGCCTCGATGGAGGAGGTCAAAGCCTCCGTCGACGAGGTGGTGCGGCTTTCCAAATCGAACGCGGATGCGTTGCAACGGGCCAATGCCAGCATGGACGAGGTCTCGGAGGCGGCGAGCGCCACCGCGGGCTCCGCCGAGAGCGGCGCCAACGCGGCCTCCAACACCGCCGCGCTGACGCAGGAGGCGACCGTGGAGGTCAATCAGGTGGTGGATAAGGTGCAAACGGTGGGCACGCGCTCGAAGGACAGCGGCGAGTCCATTCGCAAGGTGAACGCCTCCGTCGCCTCCATCTCCGGTTTCGTCTCGACCATCACCGGCATCGCCGACCAGACCAACCTGTTGGCGCTGAACGCCGCCATCGAGGCGGCGCGGGCCGGCGACGCCGGGCGCGGCTTTGCCGTCGTGGCCGAGGAGGTCCGCAAGCTGGCGGAGGGGTCGGCGGGAGCGGCGAAGGAGGTGCAGAAGCAGGTCGAAACCCTGCAGGCGGACACCAACAACGCCAGCGGGATCATCGGAAAGATGGGGGACGTCCTCGACGAGACGGTCGTCCAGGCGACGCAGGCCCGGGAGAAGCTCGCCCGCAGCCTGACGGAGGTGGACGCCCTCAGCGGCAATATGGAGGGCATCGCCGCGGCGGCCGAGGAGCAGGCCGCCTCCAGCGGCGAGATGGCCGAAAGCCTGACCCAGGTGTCGAACGCGACGCAGGCGGTCGTCCGGAATCTCGACAGCATCCGCTCCGCCACCGAGGACACCGCCTCGGCCAGCGAGAATGTGGCCCAGGAGGCGCAGGGCCTCGGCGACGGCGTCGAGAAGCTGCGGGCCATCGTCGGGATGTTCCATTTCGATACCGAGGGGGACAATGCCCGGGCGCTGCGGATGCTGGAGGGGCGGGAGACGGGCTGAGGGAGGTCGATGCCCGTTTTACATAAGCCCGCCCACAGGCAGCCTCAGCAATCGCGATTCTCGATGCGTTGATCGCAACGTGGTATCAGTCGTGTTTTTGCTCTTTCGCCAGGACGCTCAAGGCGTGGATGACGCTGCCGCTGAGGAAGGCCAGACACTCGAAGCCCATGTAGTAGGGGGCCGTTTCGTCGAAGCGGAATTGCAGCTCCGCCGGGAACTCCTCGTCGGCCTCGAAGAAGATCAGCTGCACGGGCATCTTGGGCAGGACGTCGAACTGCCAGCACTCGCCGCCCCCGACCTTGCCCGCGTGCGTGCCGCCGAGTTTTGCGGCCGCCGCCGCGAAGGGGGCGTATCTGCTCTCCGTCTCCCGCAGCAGGGAGTTGCTGATGAACCAGCCCTCCTGCGCGTTGCGGCCCTCGATCATGCCGGTGAGGCGGTCGAGTGGGACGAAGTTGTGGCGCGGTTCGATACGTCCCTCCGAGATGATGTAGTGGATGAGGATGCTGCAATTGTTGACGTCCGCCGGGGCGCCGTCCTCGACCGCGACGCCTTGGTTGGTGATGCGGTAGGGCCGCCCCAGAAACGCGACCGGCACGCTCCCGTCGTCGTCCGCCCGCAAACCTAGGTGCGCGGCCTGCGCCGCGATGTCGCATGCCGCCAGTTGCGGCAATAGGTCGGTGTATATCCTGTCGTAACCGGTGGCCATGGCGCATCGTCCCTTTCGTTTTTCGGAATTCTCAACGAAGTAAAAACACAAACCGTTTCGTACGCGGAGATTATCACGAATCGACCTTGTTGTAAATATTAAATTTACAACAAGGCGTTTTGGGAGGATAATGCACGTGCGCGGAGCGTGCGGCGTGTGCGTTCCGCTTTCTTCGGCCGCGAGCGCTTCGACGTGCCTGCGGGGCATGATTGCTCAAAATCTTGTTCGATGAGTTCGGGGGGATTCCTGATGCGACTTAGCACGAAATGTTCGATCGCGCTCCATTTGTTGGTCGTCCTGGCCGTGTTCCGGGACGACAAACTGACGAGCGAGCGGCTGGCTTTGAGTGCGGGCTGCAACCCGGTGGTTGTCCGCAACACGCTCGGCAGGTTGAAAAAAGCGGGGCTGATCGACATTCATCGAGGGACGGGCGGGGCGGTCCTGATCGCCGATCCGGCCGACGTCAGCGTGTGGACGGTTTTTCAGGCCGTCGATTCCCTCGACGATCTGATCGGAATGCACCCGTCGCCGTCGCTGCGCTGCCCTGTGGGAGAGGTCATCGGCGATCTGCTGCGGAAGCCGTACGGCATGGTTGCGGAGGCGGTTCGGGAAGCCATGCGCGCCTATACGCTGAAGCAGTTGGTGGCGGACTATCGCGCCACCGGCAAGCACCGGGAGGTTGTGTTCCCCGATCCCGTCCTATAATAAATAGCGCCCTTCAGTTTCTCAATCCGGAAAGATATATCCCTCGATCTCGGTGATCGTCCCATCCGGCGTGATTTGGAAGCTCAGGCCGGAGAGATCGGAGTTGTACTTCACATAGCTCTGCTCCATATCGTCCGGCGCGCCGAGGACGCCCCGCACGCCCGCGACCTTGCCGCCGACGTTGAAGTGCCGCAGCTTGCGCTTCGCGGTCTTGCAGTGCAGCCAGATGACGAAGGGCTTGCTGCCGGGGTAGCCGCTCTTGTAGACGGCGAGCTCCACGCCGTCGTATTTCATGGTCGTGATGACGTCCGTATACTCCGGATAGTGCGGGTTCGGGGACTTTTCCGCCGTCGCGATGGAGGGCTTGCCGAGCTTTTTCTGGATCGCCTCGACGCTGTCGCCGAACGATCCCAGGATGGCCGCCGCGTACTTGTCGAGCTTGTCGCCCGCGTCCTCGGCGGCGAAACAGTGGGACGGCGCGGCACAGAAGCAGAAGAGCAGGGTGAGGATCAGGGCTGTGGTGAGAAACGATCTGCGGTCGACATCTTTCAAAGCGGTATCCCCCTTTGCCGGATATTCGTACCGATCGGATACCGTTATGTTACCGCAAGATGCCGCGGGGGGCAATTGATATCTAGATAGACACAACCGGGGCGGTGAAGGGGGCTTGGGCCGGTTTCCGTATGTCAGCGGTACCGCAGGTGGAAGTAGAGCAGGACGCAACCGACGAGGACGCCGACGGCGACGACCGGGACCATGCCGGCGAGCGCTTTTTCGGCGGCGGCGACGTCCCCGGCGCGCTTGGCCTCCTGGTAGTGTTTTTCGGAGCTGCGGATGAAGAAGATCGCCGGGATGAAGAAGAGCGCGGAGAGCACGATGCAGGTCGCGCGCTTGCGATCCATGCTGCGGAAGGCCTCCGCCTGCTCCGGGGGCAGGGGCGGCATGGCCGCCGCCGTTTCGGCCTCGTTCCGTTTCGCGTTGCGCCGGACATGGATGCCGATCGCGACGAGGAGGGCGACGAGCCAGACGATGGAGACGCTCAACAGCCAGCCCATGCCCGCATTGGAAACCCCGCCCAGCCAGTACAGGGAGGCCGCGAACCACGGCGCGCCGCCGTCGCCCGCCTCAACCGGTTCGCAGACGACGAGGAATTTGCCGTGGATGAGGCTGGTGACGAAGGGCTCGATCCTTGTGCCGCGCGCCGTCGCGTCCGCGCATCTTTCCAACGCGTCGGCGTAGCCTCTCGGGCGGATGTTCCGGTAGTGCCCGCCGCTGTGCGTCTTTGTCGAGCAGAGCTGGACCGTTCCGTCCGGCGCGACGAGGAACACGTCGGCGCGCAGCGACCAGGAGGCGCGGTCGATGCTCTCCAGCAAATCCGGAAAATCCGTCTCGAAGCCGGCCCCTCCGGCGAATGTCCCATCGCGCAGGATGGGGACATCGGCCATCAGGGTGGAAATCGTCTTGATCTCGGGCCGCAGGCCGCCGATCCAGGAAAAATCGCCCATCTCGGTGCGGGCGGCGATGCGCATGCGCAGGCTCGTCCGCTCGCGGAGGGCGACGTAGGCCTCGTTCTCCATGATGTTCTCGGCCAGGTTTGCCCCTGTCTCGCGCTCCGGCTTCCCGTCTTTGCGCTCGTACCAGACGCCGAACGGCGGTCGAGCGCGCGCGGCGTTCGACTCCAGGACGGCCCATGCGTCCCGCATTTGCTCGTCGTCGAAGAGCGTGCGCGGCAGCGCGGCGATCTCCTCCGGGGACGCGCCCTCCGCGTCCGCGCGGTCGATCGCCTCCGCCAGCGCCAGCGCCCGCTCGGCCTGGGGCCGCAGCTGGTCGGACAGGTCCGCCGCGAGCTGCCGCGAGGTCGCCTCCGCCGTCGCCGACAGCTCCGCGAACGCGGCGGCGCGCTCTTGTTTCCAGATATACAGCAGAATGCCGGTGGCGACCAGCGCGACGGCGAGGAGGATCAGGTAGGGGCGCGGATCGCGCTGCGATGCGCCGTTATCGTCCTTTGCCCGGTCCTGTGTCTTGCCGTAGCCGTTTGCGTCCATTGCCGTGACCTCCCGTCGGGGTATTGGCGATAAGGTGAATCTGCCGCCGCGCTCAGGCGAAAGCGGCCAGCAGGGCGGCGACGACGATGCCGGGGATTTGGTTGCTGGTGCGGATCTTGGTCAGGCCCAACATGTTGAAGCCGATACAGGCCACCATCAGGCCGCCGACCGCCGTCATGGCGTTCACCACCGGGGGGCCCATGACGGACTGCGCCGCCGCCGCCGTGAGGGTGATCGTTCCCTGGTAGAGCAGGATGGGGACGACGGAGAAGGCGACGCCCACGCCCATGGAGACGGAGAAGACGATGGAGCTGGCGCCGTCGAGGATCGCCTTGGTGATCAGGATGGTGGGAAATCCGCCCAGCCCCTCCTCGATCGAGCCGAGGATGGCCAGCGAGCCCGTGCAATAGACCAGCGAGGCGGTGATGAAGGCCTCGCCGAAGCGCTCGTCCTTCATCCGCAGCGCCCGCTTGGCCCACTCGCCGAAGCGCTCCAGCGCCTCGTGGATGTGCAGCAGCTCGCCGATCAGCGTGCCGCCGACAAAACCGAAGAGCAGAACCAGCATGGGCGTCTCCGTCCGCGCCATATCCAGCCCGAGGTAGAGCACGAAGACGCCGACGGCGGTCATCAGGGCCTCCGTCAGGCGCTGCGGCAGGCGCTTGCCCGCCGTGAGGCCGACGAAGCTCCCCAGCAGGATCGTCAACGCGTTGAACGCGCTGCCCGCGATGGGGATCGCGCCGAAGAGCGCAGCAAGCAGCCCGGTATCGCCCATATCCATATATCGTACCCCCGTCGGTATTGCGGAATCACACATCTTTGCTCAGATGCCTCGGGGGAGATTATATCATTCGCCCGGCTTTTCTCGGCGGCGGCATGATCGCGGCGTTGCGGAATTTTTGATATACTATCTGCGGTAATGTCGATAGTGGGATAAAGCTCGGGAGTGAAACGCGTGAACATTTATATGGACGTATGCTGTTTGAACCGTCCGTTTGACGATCAGGCACAGGACCGCATCTATCTCGAGGCCGAGGCGATTCTGACGATCCTATCGCGTTGCGAGAACGAATGGACGCTCTTTTCCAGCGATGTCGTCGACTTGGAGATCGCACAATCCCCGCATCGAGAGAAGAGAGAAAAGGCGCGCGCCCTTTGTTCGATAGCAAAAACGCGTTTGACAACGAACGGCGATGTATTGGCGAGAGCGCGGGAGCATGAGATGAGCGGCATGCATACTTTCGACAGTCTTCATCTGGCGTTGGCGGAGGCCAATCGAATCGACGTTCTGCTCACGACGGACGACAGATTCATCAGGGCGGCGAAAAGGGCCGAATCCGCGATACGCGTCGACAACCCGGTCACGTGGCTGATGGAGGTGGCGAGATGAACGGCAATGCGGCGATGGATTACCGTAACCCGAGTGTTGTGCGTAAACGCGGGATCGATGCGCTTACGAAAGAAATGGGCGCGTTGGGCATGGCGTATTTCATCAGGCAGTTCGACAGGGGCGAGGGGGATTATACCGCGGAACGCCAGGAGCTGCTTCGCGGGATGACGCTTGTCGATATCGAGACGTGTTTGCAACGTAATTCTAATCGCACAAGATGATTGCCCACGTGGCAGCACTCCTCCAGCCGGCTCGTCGAGGGGGCCGGGGATTGGCACGAGGCACGCGCCTCGCTTCCCCCGGGAGGGAATACCGCCAAGAGCGGCGGAGGGAGATCCACCGCGCTCTAAATAATTGATTTGATCTAAAAATGGAATAATTCTATTTCTAATTCAAATAGCCCGTAATAAATAGCGAAATATACCGCTATTACACGTGTCATGAAAATTATCATGGGTGTCATGAATTAAAAACAGAATAACGCCTGAATCCTTTATCCGAAGTCAAATATTCCGATGGAATCGCGTAACGGCGATGGAAAAAATCGAACCTGCGATTGAGGAGGCCGCGCGGATTCTCCCCCGTCCAACAGCGGTTTCCTGCGCCAAAACCGTTCCGGAGCATGCGAACGGCGGAATATTGTCGCAAACGGGGCGGAGCCTACAACCGCCCCGTTTCGCTATGTCGGTCCGGCGCGGTCGCCGCGCTCTGCGCTCGCGCGTGCGAGCGCAGGCCGTCGGCGCGGACGTCGGTCTGCGGGTCCTGGTGGTTTTCCTCGAACGGCTCCACGTGGATATTGATGTGCGTCCGCCGCCCGAACTCGTGGCGCAGCCGCCACTCCAGCGCCGTGGCGATGTCGTGGGCCTGCACGATGGTCAGCTTGCGGTCGACCAGGACGTGCGCCTCGATGGCGATGTAGCAGCCGATGCGCCGCGATTTGAGGGCATGGTAGCCGAGGACGCCCCCCTGCGACTCGACGATCTCGCGGATGGCGCGCACGCCCTCCGCGCCGATGGACGCCTCGATCAGCTCCTGGCCGCTCTCGGCGATGATCGACCAGGCTGCCTTGAAGATGAAGACGCTGACGACCGCCGCGGCGATCGGGTCGAGGACGGCGAAGCGCGGTCCGCCCAGCACCGCGCCGCCGATGCCGAGGGCGGTGCCGATGGAGGAGAAGGCGTCCGAGCGGTGGTGCCATGCGTTGGCGATCAGCGCCGGGCTCTCCAGAATCTTCCCGGCGGTGACCGTGTAGCGATACAGCCCCTCCTTCACGGCGATGGAGAGCAGCGCGGCGTAGAGCGCCACGCGGCCGGGCGGGTCGCCCGTCCGG
>DAIRUD010000018.1:0-15261 GCA_036803565.1 Synergistaceae bacterium
GCGGGCGTCTCGAGGATGGCCGCCGCGATCGGGTTCACGGCCATCACGAATTTCGCACCGGCCTGTTGGGCGACCTCGCCGAGGTGGGCGGCGTCCTCGATCAGCCCGTAGAAGTTCGGCGACTGCGCGATGAGGCAGGCCGTTTCCTGGTCGGCCATCTCCGCGAGGCGGGCGGCGTCCGTGACGCCGTCCCTCGTCGGCACGATTGCCACCTCGGCGTTCGCCGCGTAACAGTACGTCCGCACGGTGCGGATCGTCTCCGGATTGACGGAGGCCGATACCAGCACCTTGGCGCGTTTGCGGTCGCGGCACATCGCCGCCGCTTCCCCGGCGGCCGAGGCGCCGTCGTAGACCGAGGCGTTGGAGACGTCCAGCCCCGTCAGCTCGCACATCATCGTCTGGAACTCGAAGATCGACTGCAGCGTGCCCTGGCTGACCTCCGCCTGATAAGGGGTATAGCAGGTCACGAACTCCTCGCGGCCGACGATTTGCTTCACGAGGGCCGGGATGTAATGGCGGTAGGCCCCCGCGCCGCGGAAGACGGAGGGGAAGACGCGGTTTTTGGCGGCCAGCGCCTCCATATGCCGACGGACCTCCAGCTCGGAGCGCCCTGCGGGGATGTCGAGCTTCTCTAGCAGCATGTCGCGCGGGATGTCGGCGAAGAGGGCGTCCCAGGACGCGGCGCCGACCGTGCGGAGCATCGCCTCCTGTTCCGCCTGCGTGGCGGGGACGTAGTATGCCATCTGCGCCTACCCCTCCTTGCCGCAGTACTGCTCGTACGCCTCCGCGTCCAGGAATTCCTCGAAGGCGTCCACGTCCTCGATTTCGAAGAGCCACGTGCCGTAGGGGTCGGAGTTGATCAGCTCCGGCGAGTCGAGCACCGCCTCGTTGACCGCCTTGACGACGCCGTTGACCGGGCTGTAGATATCGGAGACGGCCTTGACCGATTCCACGTCGGCGATGCGCTCGCCCTTCACCGCCTCCTCGCCGACCTCCGGCAGGTTGACGAAGACCAGGTCGCCGAGTTCGTGCTGCGCGTAATCGGTGATGCCGACGCGGACGGTGTTCTCGCCCATTTTGCGCACCCATTCGTGCGATTTGGAGTACAGAAGATCGCTTGGAAAATTCATCTCAAAGCCCTCCTCGGGAAAGTATGGTTTGCGCCGGTGCGGCGGTTTTGCTCTCCGTGTCGTATGATTGCGGCGGTTCGGCGCCGGGTCACTTCTGTCGCTTGTAGAACGGCAACGGGACGACCTCCATGGCGATGTCCCGCCCGCGCACCTGCGCCGCGACCTCCACGCCCGGCCGGGCCTCTTCCGCCTCCAGCAGGGCCATGGCCACGGCCTTGCCCAGGTAGGGACAGTGGGTTCCCGACGTCGTCCTGCCGATCTCACGCCCTTCCCGGCAGACCGCCTCGTTCTCGCGCACGATGCCCCTGCCCGTGACCCGCAGGCCGACGCGCAGGCGTTTCGGCTCCCCCTTATCGGCAAGCGCGTGTTTGCCGATAAAATCGTCCTTCTCCATTTTCACCACGAAGCCGACCCCGGCCTCGAACGGCGTGATCGTCTCGTCCATCTCGTGCCCGTAGAGCGGCATTCCCGCCTCGAGGCGCAGCGTGTCGCGCGCGCCGAGCCCGGCGGGTTGCAGGCCGAGGTCCTTTCCCGCTTCCAGCAGCGCGTTCCAGACGTCGACCGCGGCCTCGTTGGGCATGTATAGTTCATAGCCGAACTCCCCGGTATAACCGGTCTGGGAGACGAGGCACTTTTTCCCGGCGACGGAGACGCCGTCGCGGAAGGTGTAGTATTTCGCGGGGAGCGCCTCCGGGTCGGCGATCCGGGACAGGATCGCGCGCGACGCCGGGCCCTGCAGGGCGATCTGGGCCATGCCGTCGGAGACGTCCTCGCAGCGGGCGTTGCCGAAAAGGTGGGACTGCATCCACGCGACGTCCTTTTCCCGGTTGGCGGCGTTGACGACCGCCAGATATTTTTCCGGGCCGAATTTGCAGACGACGAGGTCGTCCACCACGCCGCCGTCGTCGTTGCACATGACGCTGTAGCGCACCCTGCCGTCCGGCATGTCGGTGAAGTCGTTGGTCAGCAGGCGCTGCAGGTTCGCCAGCGCGTCGGGACCGGTGAAGAGGACCTCGCCCATGTGGGAGACGTCGAAGAGCCCCGCCTTGGTGCGGACGGCCATGTGCTCGGCGATCACCCCTTCGTACTGGACCGGCAGGAGATAGCCGGCGAAGGGGACGATCCTGCCGCCGCCCGCGACATGAACGTCGTACAGGGGCGTCTTTCTCGGTTCCCGCTCCGCCGCCGTGTTTCCGGACATTGCAATCCCTCCTCGTTTCGTTATGCTCTCTGACAAAAAAACAAGGCGCGTTCTCTTCAAACGCGCCCCGTTGTCCGCCATCCGCACGTCCCCTCGCGGGGACCGTCGTGCCCACGGCTCGGCTCTCCACATGCCGTCGATACCGATCCTTCTGCCTGAGAGCCTCGTCGCGTAATTGTAGAGATTCCACCTTCGGCGCCGTGCGGGTGTTGCACGGTCTCTCGCGATATCGACGTACCGTATTCGATTGTGTGTCGCCAGTACCCGAAGTATATAACAGATTGAAGGAAAATGGCAACGCGGATTGCACGAATAGAAGATTCTGAGTATTGACATCGCAGTTCGCAACGTATATTCTTGCGTATATTATGCAGCAAAAATCATCTGGAGAGGAAGTGTTGTTGTGGTTGCACGTAGTAAGACGGCGAAACGCGGTATCCTGCTTCTTTGTGTGTTCTCGGTTCTGTTCCTTCTGGGAGGATCGGCGTTCGCCGCGGAAAAGATCATCAAGATCGGCGCGCTCTTTCCGCTGACCGGCCCCGCGGCCGTCTCCGGGCAGAACTGCCTGGCGGCGGTGGAGACCGCGGCGGACATCATCAACGGCAAGCACGATTTCAAGGATTTCCCCCTCGCGGACAAGGAAGGGCTGCTCGACGGCTACAAGATCGTCATCGTCAAGGCGGATCACCAGGGCAAGCCCGACGTCGCCAAGTCCGAGGCGGAGCGCCTCTTCAACCAGGAAAAGGTCTTCGCCATCATCGGCTCCTACAACAGCTCCGCCAGCAAGCCCGCCAGCGCGGTGGCCGAGCGCCTGAAGAAGATCTTCATGTGCGGCGCCTCCAGCTCCGCCGAGCTGACCGAGCGCAATTTCAAGTACTTCTTCCGCACGGCGGCGACGGACAGCATCGAGTCCAAGGAGTTTGTGGACTACATCGAGTACCTGAATAAGAACAAGGACGCGGGCATCAAGACGCTCGGCCTGCTCTACGAAAACTCCGAGTTCGGCAAGCACGCCGCCGAGGAGGGCAAGAAGGCCGCCAAGGAGATCGGGCTGGAGGTCGTCGCGGACGTTCCCTTCACCGTCGGCGCGACGAACATGAACAGCGAGATCCAGAAGCTGAAGTCGGCCAATCCCGACGCGGTCTTCGGTGCGGCGCTCGGCAGCGACTACTCCCTCATGACCCGCACGATGAAGCAGGTCGCCTGGGTTCCCAAGATCCTCATCAACTACTGCACCGGCTACCAGAACCCGGCCATCGCCAAGGAGCTCGGCGCCGACGGCAACTTCTTCATGGGCGGCATGGGCTACTCCCCCGAGATCGCGGAGAAGTACATGAAGGCGGCGCTGCCCGCGCAGGAGATCTACCGCGCGAAGACCGGCTTCCCGCTCGATTCCGACTCCATCCAGGAAGCGGTCTGCCTGCACGTCCTGGCGCAGGCCATCGAGAAGGCCGGTAGCCTCGACACCGAGAAGGTCGCGGAAGTGCTTCGCAGCGAGACCTTCCCCTCCCCCATGTCCCTGAGCGGCGAGGTTGCGTTCACCTCCCCGGGCGGCCAGAACCACAAGGCCTTCACCGTCATCACGCAGATCGAGAACGGGGTCTACAAGACCATCTTCCCGCTCGACTACGCCGATTCGGAAGTCGTCTACCCGATCCCCGCGTGGGACAAGCGCTAGTTCGCACGCAACACCTTATCATTTCGCGCACCTTATTTAATCTAAACTAAAAAAATAATCCGCTCGGACCCTGAGGAATTTCTCAGGGTCCGGCACTGAAACGGAGGCTCATTCCGTGACAAATTTCATGCAGGTATTGATCGACGGCCTGATGAACGGGGCGGTCTATGCCCTCGTAGCCGCCGGGCTCAGCCTCATCTGGGGCGTCATGAACGTCATCAACTTTGGGCACGGCGAGTTCCTGATGGTGGCCATGTACGTCTGTTACTGGCTGGGCATCATGCTGAAGCTCGATCCGCTCTATTCCTGGGTTTTCACCGCAGCGGCCCTTTTTGTTCTGAGCGCTGTGACGTACAAGCTCATCGTCAAACGGAGCATCGGCAAGGCGGCGATGGCTCCCCTGCTCGCGACGTTCGGACTTTCTATACTTCTTAAGAACGTCTGCCTGTTTTTGTTTAAGCCGAATTTTCTCCTTCTTCCCAATACGTTACTCGGAGGTAAAGTGTGGTTTTTCATGGGAGTCTCCATCCCCGTGCCGCAGCTTGTCACCGCCCTATTTTCCCTTGCAACTCTTGGCGTTCTTTACTACTTCATAAAAAAGACACGCACGGGATGGGCCATTCAAGCGACAGCGATGGACCGTGAAGCGGCCGAACTGATGGGGATCAATACTGAGCGTATCTACACGCTGGTTTTCGGGTTGAGCGGCATCTGTGTCGGGATTGCCGGTGGTTTTATGGCGTCCTATTTGGCGGTCTATCCAGAAGCGGGAACATTGTTCGGGCTCATCGCATTTGTCGTAGTAGCGCTTGGCGGGTTCGGCAGCATTCCGGGAGCGCTTTGCGCGGCCATCCTCATCGGGTTGGTGGAGGCTTTTGCCGGTTTTTACATTTTCCCCATCGCGAAATACGTTGCAGTTTTTGCTCTATATCTTGTAATAATCCTTGTGCGCCCCAAGGGCCTTTTCGGGTGGTGATCTGACATGGCGATGAATCAACCTACGACAGATAACAAACTTTGGTACGGTCTCATTGCGGTGTTTGCGATTTTTGCGCTCATTACCAGCGAGTTGGGTATCATTTCAATTGAGACAAGTGAGGCGATATGGAAATCGTTCCATGTCCACGTCCTGATTCTTGTGCTCCTTTACGCGAGCATGGCGCAATCTTGGAATGTTCTGGGGGGATACACTGGACAAACATCCTTTGGACACGCAGTCTTTTTCGGCATCGGCGCCTATGGGGCGGCAATGGCCCTTGTGAAGTACGGCATCGTGCCATGGCCGGGAATGGTTGTCGGCGCGTTTTTAGCGGCTCTCGTAAGTGCTTTGATCAGTTGGCCCTGCTTTCGATTGCGCGGACACTATTTTGCGATCGCGACGTTTGCGATCGTTGAGATTTTCAATCGCGTCTTCATGATGTGGGATTGGGTCGGCGGTGCACTTGGCCTCGATTATCCGATAATGGATGATTCGTGGCAGTTCTTTCTCTGGTCCAGCGGAAAGAACGGGTATTACCGAGGAGTCTTGATCCTCTTCATTTTTGTCTTTGGAGTCGTTCGTTATATCGAAAAACGGCGGCTGGGTTATTACATGCGCGCGGTACGCGAAGGACAGGAAACCGCAGAGGCACTCGGCGTAAACAGTACGAAGGTAAAGCTCACAGCAATGGCTCTCTCTGCGTTTCTCGCTGCTTTCTGTGGCGCGTTTTACGCACAGTATAATTATCGTGTAGAACCGCCGATGGTGCTCTCCTTAGAAATGTCCATGAAATTTGTTCTGATTACCATTCTCGGAGGAATGGGGACATTCTGGGGGCCATTACTCGGCGCAGCGGTGCTGATTCCGTTGCAAGAATATACGCGGACGTATCTCGCACACCTCGGTCCCGGTGTGGATCAGATCATTTACGGGGCGCTGATCATCTTCATGATGGTCCGCCAGCCCAAGGGGATCATGGGTTTCCTCGAAGAGTTCGGAATCATTGGACCGAAGCGGAATGCGGCGGAAAAATCCTCCGACGGAGGTGAAAAATAATGCCTCTTCTGGAAGTACATGGCGTCACGATGAAATTCGGCTCGCTCGTCGCCAACAACGACGTTTCCTTCAACGTCGAACAGGGCCAGATCGTCGGGCTCATCGGGCCGAACGGTTCGGGGAAGACGACGCTCTTCAACTGCGTGTCGGGGCTCTACAAGCCGACGGCCGGGCGCGTCGTCTTCGACGGCACGGATATCACCGGAATGCCGGTCAACCGTATCGCGCGCATGGGCCTGACCCGGACCTTCCAGGTCGTCCGTCCCCTGAAGGAGATGACGGTACTCGAGAACATCCTGGTCGGCGCATACCTGCACGAGGCGGATCGGAGCAGGGCGACGGAGGTCGCGGAGCGCTGTCTGAAGCTCTGCTATCTCGATGAGTGGCGCGACCGCCCCGCCGGCGCGATGACGATCGGCAACAAGAAGCGCCTCGAAGTCGCGCGCGCCCTCGCGACACATCCCAAGGTGCTGCTGCTCGACGAGGCGGTCGCCGGACTGACCTCGACGGAGGTCAAGGACATGGTCGCGCTGATCGTCCGGCTGCGCGACGAGGGGTTGACGATTCTCATGGTCGAGCACATCATGGAGGCGATCATGCCCATCTCCAACAAGGTGGTCGTGCTGAGCAGCGGCAACAAGATCGCCGAGGACGTTCCGGAAAAGGTATCCCGGGACCCGCAGGTCATCACCGCGTATCTCGGGGAAAAGTTCAGCAAGCGCCTGGCCGAGGGCAAAGCGGAGACGAAACGGGAGAACGACCATGAGTGATGCGATTCTGCAGGTATCCAACCTTTCGTGCTACTACGACAGCATTCAGGCGATCGAGAATATCTCTCTCCATGTAAACCAGGGGGAGATCGTCGCGATCATCGGCGCCAACGGCGCGGGGAAATCCACGATGATGAAATCCGTCGCCGGCCTCCTGTGCCCCCGCTCCGGGAGTATCCGCTTCAAAGGTGCGGAAATCGCCGGTACGCCCGCCAACAAGATCATCTACAAGGGGATCAGTTACGTGCCGGAGGGCAGGCGTTTGTTCTCAAACCTCTCGGTGCGGGAAAACCTCGAACTGGGCGCGTTCAAGGAGCGGGATCGCTCCGTGATCGACGAACGGCTGGAAAGGGTCTTCGAGATGTTCCCGATCCTCAAGGAGCGCGCGAACCAGCTCGCCCAGACGATGAGCGGCGGAGAGCAGCAGATGTGCGCCATCGCGCGCGGGCTGATGTGCGCGCCGGAGCTGCTGATGCTCGACGAGCTCTCCCTCGGACTCATGCCGAGCCTGGTGGAAAAGGTTCTGGAGTCCGTCGTGCAGATCAACAAGACCGGCGTCACGATCCTGCTCGTGGAACAGATGGTGCAGGAAGCGCTGGAAATTTCCAATCGCGGCTACGTGATCCAGGTCGGAAAGATCGTGCAGGAGGGAAGCGCACAGGAACTGCTCGACTCGGACGAAGTGCGCAAGGCGTACATGGGCATGTAGCGCGGAGCATGCGCTTTGTGACACTGTCCGATTCTGTCCGATTCCGGGGCGAATTTATATAACGTGAACCCCGCCTCTTCGCACCGTACGAGGCGGGGTTCACGTTTGTTTGGGTGGTTTTTCTACTGGATGCCGGCCAGGTCGGAGAGGTTGAAGATCGGCAGGAGGACGGCCATGACGACGAAACCGACGACCGCGCCCAGCACCATGATGATGATCGGCTCGGCGAGGCTCGACCACTTCTGCATGGAGGTCTGCGCGAACTCCCAGGCGTTCGTCGCGATGCGGTCGAGGCAGTCGGGCAGGTTTCCTCCCACCTCGCCGATGCGCACGATGGCCACGATGTCCTCGGAGAAGGTTCCCTGCCGCTCCAGGCTCTGGGAAAAACGGTAGCCCTTGCGGACCTCCTCGGCCAGGAAGGCGATCCTCCCCTTCTGCGGGTCCATCGGGGCGGACATCTCCAGCGCCTGTACGAGCGGCACGCCGGATTTGATCAGCGTGGCGAGCTGCGAGAAGAGCAGCGACACCGTCAGCAGGTTGCGGATCTCCCGGAACAGCGGTATGTTGATCCGCTTCCCCCTGCGCCGCATATAGAGATAGACGAGCAGGAGGAGCAGAAGTGTCGGCACGCCCCAGTTGCGGAAGAAATTGGAGATCGCCAGGAGGACGCGGGTCGCCAGGGGCAGCGCCTGGCCGGAGTCGACGACGATCCCGGTCAGCTGCGGAACGACGTAGGAGACGAGGAAGGCGACGACGCCCGCGCCGACGATCAGCATGAGGATCGGGTAGGTCAGCGCGGATTGGATCCTCCGGCGAAGCGAGATCTCGCTCTGCAGGAGCGCGGACGCGCGCTCCAGAATGTCGGGCAGCGAGGAGGAGCGCTCCCCCGCCTCGACCATGCCCACGAGCGACTCGCGGAAGACGCCCTGCGTCTTCATCGATTGCGCGAGGGAGTGTCCGGATTCCACCGAGGCGCGCAGCTCGCCGAAGATCGGGCGCAGGTATTTGTCCCGCGTCTGCCGCTCCAGCAGGCGCAGGACCTCCGTGAGGGAAAGCCCGCTCTGCAGGAATGCCGACAACATCGTGCAGAAGAGGTGCTGCTCGGGAAGTTTGAGGGTCTTGACCTTGCTCGTTCCCGTACGCCGTTTCTCCGCCTCCACCGATATCGGGACGAAGCCCTCCAGGCCGAGGGTGCGCAGAAGGTCGTCCTCGTTGCTCGCCTCCCTGCGGAAACTCTTGAGATCGCCCTTGGCGTCGTATGCCTTGATTTTATACTGCGGCATCCGGCGCCTCCTAGACCTCGCCGACCACGCGGATCATTTCCTCCGGGGTCGTGTTGCCGGCCGCCACGCTCGCCAATCCGAGCTCCAACAGCGAGCGCATCCCCTGCTCCTTCGCCAGCTTGCGCAGGGTCGCCACGGGCGCGCCGCCGGCGATGGCGTCGGCGATGGCGAGCGTGACGTCGAACTGCTCGTACAGGCCGAAGCGCCCGCGATAGCCGCTGCCCTTGCAGTTTTCGCAGCCCGTGCCGCGGTAGACCGTCTCCAGCCCGTACTTGCGCACCGTTGCCGGTGCCGGTGCTGCCTGCCTGCACTTGGGACAGACGCGGCGCACCAGCCGCTGGGCGACGACGCCGAGCAGGGAGCCCGCGATCAGGTACGGTTCCACCCCCATGTCCACGAGGCGGGAGACGGCGCTCACCGAATCGTTGGTGTGCAGGGTGGAGAGCACGAGGTGTCCGGTGAGGGACGACTGGACGCCGATGTGCGCGGTGTCGAAATCCCGCATTTCGCCGATCATGATGATGTCCGGGTCCTGGCGCAGGATGGAGCGCAGCGCGCTGGCGAAGGTGACCCCCGCCTTCTCGTTGACCTGCACCTGTCCGACGCCGGGCAGGTCGTACTCGATGGGGTCCTCGACGGTGATGATGTTGACCTCCGGACGCGCCAGCGCCTGCAGAATGGCGTAGAGGGAGGTGCTCTTTCCCGATCCGGTCGGCCCAGTCAGCAGGATCATGCCGTGCGGGTGGCGGATCAGCGTGTCCAGCTTCTCCTTCTCCTCCTTGGCCATCCCCAGGTCCTCCAGCGTCAACAGGCCGCGCGCTTTGTCCAGCAGGCGCATGACGATGCGCTCTCCGTGCTGGGTGGGGAGAGTGCTGACGCGGATATCGACGGCGCGGTCGCCCAGGGCGATGCCGATGCGCCCGTCCTGCGGGATGAAGCGCTCGGCGATATCCATCTTCGCCATGACCTTGATGCGGCTCGTGACGGGCGACTGGTGTCCCTTCGTCAATTCGTAGCGATCCTGCAGGACGCCGTCGATGCGGTAGCGAACCAATAGCTTGTCCTCGAACGGCTCCATGTGGATGTCCGTGACCCGCTCCTTGATCGCCTCCAGCAGGATGCCGTTGACGAGTTTGATGACCGGAGCGTCCACCGTGTCGCTGAGCACCTCCTGCCGGGCCAGCTGCGAGAGGTCGTCCACGGACTCGATGGCGTTCAGCGTGTCCTCCGCGATGCCGCTTTTCAGGTCGTAGAGGGCGCGGATGAGGACGCTGAGCTGTTCTTCGGGATAGAACACGACCTGGGCGGCCTTGCCCGCTCCCAGCGCCAGCAGCTGGGCGTCCAGCTCGGAAACGGGTGACGCCGCGGCGACGGTCAGGGTATCCTCGTCGGAGGCGATCGGGGCGATCATCTTCTCCCGCAGAGTGTCGATGCTCACGCCGCGCGGCACGAGATCGAGGACCGCGTCCGCCGGGGGGAGTTTGGCCGTGTTGGTCGGATCGTGCGCCGCTGCGACGCCGGGCTCGCTCATTCCGAATCGGACTCCTTCCAGCCGCGTGGGAGTTGGCGGGGCTGCCGGTCTTCTTCCTCCTGGCCGATGATGCCCTCCTGCAGCGTCTTCTGGTTGACGCCCTCCTGCTTGTTCGACTTCAGGAACTCGTCGTAATTTTTGATGATCGTCTGGGTCTCGCCCTCGCTGAGGCCGCCGCCGCCGGTCGTCACCTCGATGGTCGCCTCCGTCGCCTGGCGCGGCGTTTCGATGATTCTGGGCGTGAGGAAGACCATCAGGTCGACCTTCTCCCGCTGGCGCTCCTGCGAGGTGAAGAGGTTGCCGACGAGGGGGATGTAGGAGATGCCGGGAACGCGGTTCTTCAGCGTCTTCTCCACCTCCCGAATCAGCCCGCCGAGGATGATCGTCTCGTTGTTGCCGACGAGGACGTTGGTCTGGATCAGGCGTTTCGACGTGACCGGCGTCGCCGCTCCGGACGTGCTCAGCACTTCCTCGATCGTCTGCTCGATCTCCAGGGCGACGAGGTTGCCGCTGCGGATGTGCGGCGTGACCTTGAGGATCAGGCCGGTGTCCTTGTACTCGTAGCTGCTCTGCACCGCCGACGGATTGCTCAGGTCGGACGTCTGGCCGCGGAGCTGCGGGATGACCTGGCCGACCTGGAGGGCGCTGGGCATATTGTCCGTGCACATGAGGCGCGGCATGGAGAGCACGTTGATGGCGTTGAACTGGTTGAGCATCTTGATATAGGCGTAGATCAGCCCCATGCCCTTGACGCTGGACGTCGTGACGGCGTTGCCGTTGGCGTCGTAGTGGATCTGCTCGTCCTTGGTCATCTCCGAGAACCACTGCATGAACTGTTGGGGCACGCCGGTCGCGC
Source organism: Synergistaceae bacterium (assembly GCA_036803565.1). Classification (GTDB taxonomy): domain Bacteria; phylum Synergistota; class Synergistia; order Synergistales; family Synergistaceae; genus DAIRUD01. The sequence continues at coordinate 11,194 of DAIRUD010000018.1, forward strand.
CGAGCTGGGCGTTGCCGCCGATCAGCATGTTGTCGCCGGCGTCGCCGCCCCAGGCCGCCCAGTCGATCCCGGCGCTGTTGAGCTTCGTCAGATTGACCTCGGCGATCAGGCCGCGCAGCAGGACCTGCTTGGGCTGGACGTCCAGATCCTCGATGATCTTGCGAATGGCCTCGTACTGCTCCTTCGTCGCCGTCAGGACGAGGCTGTTCGTGGAGAGGTCCGGCACGACGCTGGCCGGGGTCGCCTGCTGCGGGTCCGCCGGTTGCAGGCGGCCGGCGACCGCCAGGATCTGGCTGAGCTGTTCGGCGATCGTCTTGGCGTCCGCGTTCTGCAACTTGTAGATGTGGAAATTGTTCACCGAGGAGGGGACGTCGAGGTCGAGGATGATCTTCTCCGCCTCGATCAGCGATTCCCGGCTGCCCACGAGCACCATCTTGCCGCTGCGCTCGTCGCCGATGGCCACGAGGAAGGCGAGCTTGGAGTTGATGTCCTTGGCGAGGTTGGTGAGATGGCCTTCGATGAGCTTCGCGTTGGTATTCTCCAGCGGCACGGTCTTCACCGAACGGATGCTGTCCGGGGCGTCCAAGGCGCGGATGATGCTCGCCGCCCGGTTGAGAAGGACCGCCTTGCCGGTGATGACGACGCCCGCGCCGCTGACCAGCGGCGTGACGTTGACGCCCGGCACGCCGACCTTGACCGGATCGACCACGTATCCCGCCTTGACGTACTGCAGCGGGACGATCTGCACCATCACCTGCTCGCTGGGGTCGACGCTGCCCGTGCCCACGACCACCTCGTTGGACGAGGAGGGGCCGGTGTTGATCGGTCCCACTTTGGAGAAGCCGCCCATGCTCTGCAGCGAGAGGCCGTTCATCTCCAGGATGGAGAGCATGACTTGGCGCGCCTCCTTGATCGAAATCGCCTTCGGCGAGACGACGGAGACCGTTCCCTTCACGCCGGGGTTGACGACGATGTTCTCGCCCAACAGCTCGGACATGAAGCGGACGAACAGGATCATCTCGAGGTCCTTGAAATTGAACTGCACCCTTCCGGACTCGCGCATCGCCTGCGCGGCCTTGATGATGTTCTGTTCGCTCTGCTCCTCGTTTTTGGCCGGCTCCGGCGCGGCTGCGTACGAGACGGCGATGCAGCAGTGGACGAGCAACATAATCTGCAATAAAAGGACAGCAAGAATTTTTTTCGATGCCAACAGCATTCACTCCCTCAGGTTTGCTCTCGCAAAACGGTCTCGTCTACCTTTTATCCTCCGACAATAAATCCGAAAGCGTATCGCCCGATTTGACGCGCGCCGCCAGCTCCGAGTACGGCGCGAACAACACGATCGTCTTCTCGTTTTTTGTGATCTCCAACTCCCTCCAGCGTAGCTTCTGCTGCTTCAGCATCTCCGTGTACTTCCGCGACGTTTCGTCGTCCAGGCCCAGGTTCGCCAGTGTGATGTTCTCATCGAACCAGAGCGGGGCCGTGCGCTCCTCCACCTTCCAGCTGACGTCCTCGCTCGTCCCGAACGTGTTCAGCGGGTCCAGCTCCAGCGCCACCTGCAGTTTGGCCGCCTCGTCGAGCAGCGCCTCGCGCTCCCGCACCTGAGAGAGGCCTCTCTCGGAGAGGGCGACGAGTTTCAGCGACGCGACCACGACGAGGCCGAGGATGGCGATCGACAGCAGGACTTCGAGCAGCGTGAAGCCGGCGGACCTCATTGTACTTTGTAACGCAGGTTCCCCGCCTCTTCCCCGCGCTTCACCTGGAAATCGAGCCGGGCGCCGGTCAGCATGGAGTTCAGCGCGTTCATGATCTGCCCCACGTCCGTGATCGGGATGTCGTTGATTCCCACCAGCACGTCGTTCTTCTCCATCCCCAGCTTCGCCAGCATGCTGCTGTCCTGCATGGCGCGAATCTGCATGCCGCCTTCCGGGCTGGGGACGAGGCGGATTTTCGAGATCTCCGTAAACGGGTTTTCCAGCAGGGAATTCAGCAGTTCGCGGGTGATCGCGCCGTCCCCCCCGTTGAAGGCCGCCTTGGTGACGGCGGCGCTCAGATCGCCGCCCTGGTCGGCGGCGGCCTGCGGCTGCGCCGCTTTCGCCGGTTCCGGCAGAAAGACGAGGAAGAGCGGGAAATACTCCCCGTCCCGGGTGAAGAGAACCTGACCCGGCTCGATGATCTCCAGTTCGTAACCGTGGAAATCCTGTCGATGCATGACCAGCGACGTCGTCTTGTCCACCTCGATCCAGGCGGCGACGCCGGGCAGCGTGCCGACCAGCGTGAAGTCGTCGATCGGTTTCGCCTCGCCGTTGTCGGCCTTCGCGTTTTCCGGGTTTTCCTCCACGGCCTGGAACGCCGAAAATTTCATCTCGACCGGCTGGTTGCGCTTTTCCGTTGCGGAAAAAGGGCTCTTCGGGCGTTTCGACAGCGCGGTCGCCAGATCGTATTGGACGCGCAGCGTCCGGAACGCCAGCATCCCGTCGACGAAGGCGCTGAAGAGAAAGGCCATCAGCAGCGCCGCCACGACCGTCGGCACCAGTTTTGAGCGCAGGAGGGACATTCCCCCGGCCGCGCCGCCGCGGCCCACGGGAAGGGAGATGGGAAGCCTGCGTTCCTGCCACATCCGCTTGCAGGCTTCGAGGTTAAGGGGTAGGCGCGGCATTGGTCTTGATCCTCCATTCTCCCGGGGTGGTCGATTCGAGGTAGCGCGAGAGCATCGGGTTTCTGAGGACGACGTTGAGGTTGTCCGGAACCTTCAGCGTCATCGTGCTCTCCCGGATCGCCTTCCGGTTGCGGTCGTACGCGAGATTGCCCGCGAGTTGGATATCCCCGGTCACGGCAGTGCGGGCGGCGCGGATTTCATCCCTGCCGCCGTACAGGCGAACGCTCCCTTCTCCGAGGGAAAACGTCTGGTTGGGGATTGCCCGGATCTCCGCTCCGCTCCACTCCACGTCACAGACCACCGAGCCCGAGAGCAGGCTGGAGATGGGGAGGACGCGCACACCCAGATTGGAAAAGGTGATCTTGGAGATGGGGTGTTCGATGTCGAACGCCGCGATGTCGAAACGCGGGAAAAGGCGTCCGGTCGTCGTCAAACCGCGCGGCGTAATGTAGACGGCGCTCTTGGCGTTGGCCGCCTGCAGGCGCAGGGTCTCCATGACGTACATGGCGCCGTTCTCCCAGGGGGCGAACCAGAGCACGCCGAGCACGAAGGTAACGCAGCCGGCAAGAACCAGCGCCAGGACTCGCAAAGCCTTCATCGGTTCTGCTCCAGCACGAGCGTGCAACCCAAAAGGCGTTCGCCGTCGCTCGGCGTGATGCGCAGCTCCGCCGTTTTCACCCGGATGCCCCTTTTTTCCAGGGTGGAGAGAAATCCGCTCATCTCGTTGCCATAGAGCCGTTCGAGTTGCAGCGTGACGCCGGAGGCGTTCGACTGCAACTGGCGCATCCGCTCGCGGAGTTCGAGGGCGTCGACGATTTGCGAGAGAACCGTCAGGGTTTCCTCCCGTTCCGTCGTCGCGACGGTTTGCCCCGCCGCGGGGTGCGAGAGGTACAGGGAGGCGTTGTTGAGAATCTGGTCGCCGTCGGAAATGGCCCCGGCCAGGCGGCCCTGCTGGGCATGGATTCTTCCCACGACGAGCAGGAAGGCAAGCCAGAGGATCGCCGCCGCGGCAAAAAGGCGAAAGAGTTTGCGAAATTCGGGGGTTTCGCGGATTTCCGCCAAGGATATCATTATTTGTTCCCCCTCGATAAAGTCAGGTTGAAGCGGAGCGCGCCGCCCGGAATCGTCTGGATGTTATCTGTCTTGGGGACGAATCCGGCCTCCTCGAAAAGCTGGCGCAGGCGTTGGATGGATTCGTTGTCCCGCGTCGTTCCGAGGATGTCCGTGTTCTCCGTTCCGTACTTGAGCGTCTCGATCGTGATGTCGTCGGACACGCCCAGGTTGTCCCAGACGCCGGTGACGGCGCGCAGGATGGAGAAGACGGAGGCGTCCTCCTCGGGGGCGGCCAGGCTGCGTACTTTTTCGCGCGACGAGCCTACCGGTTGCCGCGAGCGCTCGCCGAACGCGTT
>DAIRUD010000019.1:0-15250 GCA_036803565.1 Synergistaceae bacterium
CCTCCGGGGATATTTTCCTCGACTTGGATGGGGAAGCCGCTTGGCGGGGGCGAGACGACGCGGCGACCGCCGCGCTGTTTCACCGTGTGGCCAACGACCTTTGGATGTATCTGCAGCTGGAGACGGCGCCTTACGATGTTCGCGTCGAGCGTCTGAACAATGTCGCCGCCTTCCTGATTCGCGGCAGGACGATCGCCCGCGAGGACGAATTGCCCGCCGGGGCGGATTCGCTCGAATCCCTGCGACAGGGCGTGCATGACGCCCTTACCAGGTCGCGCCGCTCCCATCCGTTGGCAAACTATTTTCTCTAGCGTATTCTTATGCGGCCGCGGCTCTCCATGCGCACCGCAGTTGTCGGCGATGCCGCGAGGGCGCTTTCGCTTATTCCGGGGATGTGTTACGATATTTTTGTTCCGTGAGGTTTCTTTACGCGGATTCATGCAAAATAGTCGTTTGTGCGTTTATTTTTTATAACGAATGATTAAAATCGAATTGAAATGACGTGCATATGGGAGGGATTTCAATGCCTGCATTGCCGAAAGGGTTTTGTGCGCTTGCGCTCGTTTTACTGGCCGTGGTTTTGTTTGCGCCTGCCGGAATGGGGCGGCTCGACGCGGCGGAGGGGAGAAATACCGAGCGTGCCGCCGTCGAGGCCGTCAACGGCCTGGCTGTGGATTTGTACAAGGAGCTGCGGCGGGAGGAGGGAAACCTCTGTTTTTCGCCGTACAGCATATCGAGTGCGTTCTCCATGGTATATGCGGGCGCGAAGGACGAGACGGCGCACGAGATGGAGCAATCGCTCGGTTTCGGGCAGGGGATCGGGGAATCCTACCGCGGCCTGACCAAGGGCATGCTCGCCGCGCCTGAGGATGCGGGCGACCTGGAGGTGGCCAATTCCATCTGGCCGCAGCGCGGATATCGCCTGTTGCGCACCTATGTGAAGGAGTTGGAGGAGAACTATGCGTCGGAAGTGCGGACGCAGGACTTTGCCAAACAGCCCGAACGTGCGCGGCGCGATATCAACGCCTGGGTGCGGGAACGCACGCGGGAGCGCATCGGGGAGATCCTGCCGGAGGGCGCGATCGGCGCCGATACGAGGATGATTCTGGTGAACGCCGTGTATTTCCGTGCGCCCTGGATGCACGTGTTTCCGCAATCGGCGACGCGCGAGGAGGTTTTTTTCGCAACGCCCTCCACCGAGGTCGCGGCGCCGATGATGCGCGTGAGCGACGCGTTTGCCTATCACGAAACGCCCGAGGTGCAGGCCGTCCGCATTCCCTACCGCATGGGCGCGTTTTCCATGACCGTGATCCTGCCGAAGGCGCGAAACGGCCTCTCGGCGGTGGAGATGTCGCTGGACCGGGCCTTTCTGCATACCCTCTCGGGAGAGCTGGAGCGCCGCAAGGTGGATCTTTCGATCCCGAGATTTCGCATCGAAACCGACCTTCTCCTCAATGAGAGTATGAAGCGCCTCGGTGTGCAGCGGGCGTTCGATCCGGGATTTGCGGATTTTTCCGGGATGAACGGCAAACACGATTTGTACTTGAGCGACGCCCTGCATCGGGCGGTCGTGGCGGTCGACGAGGAGGGGACGGAAGCCTCGGCGGCGACCGCGCTCACCATGAAGCGTACATCCGCCCCCCTGCCCCTGATGGAACCCGTCGTATTCCGCGCGGACCATCCGTTTCTGTTTCTCATCCAGGAGGACATCAGCGGGGCGATTCTCTTCATCGGGAGGGTTTGCCGACCGTAACCTGCCGTAGCAAGATGCCGTCGAGTAATATTTGCGGGAACTGTGGTGAGGCTTTTTTACCGGGTGAGAAGTTCGGCGAAGTAAAAATACTTTAAGCGATGGATGTGAAGTGGCGATGTGAGGGATGGGGGAACGCTCTGCTCCATCCCGCGCATCGCCGTTTTATGTACTTGTGCGCAAGCCGTTCCGTATGGTCGCGCGGTTTTCTACTGCGGGATATAAAGAGGCATCGCCCCTGTCGCGACAAGTGTGATCACGAAAATGACGAAGATGCCGATCGCCCATTTCGCTGATTCCCGCTGCCACTGTCCCATGTCCAGCCCCGTCAGCCGCAGCAGGAGGTAGATGAAGGCGACGAGCGGGCTTAGCAGATGGAAGGCTTGCCCCATCAGCGACGCCAGCGCCATCTGCATCGGCGTGAAGCCGTACGAATAGCCCGCCTTGGCGAGCACCGGCATGACGCCGTAGTAGAAAGCGTCGTTGGAGAGGAAGAAGGTTCCGGGGGCCGAGACGAGGGCGACGACGATGCCCCAGAAACCGCCGAGGCTTTCGGGGATGACGGTGGCGAGACTCGTTGCGATCGCATCCGCCATCCCCGTCCCGTTGAACAAGCCCATGAAGATGCCCGCCGCAAAGACCAGGATGACGACCTGCACCGCGTCGCCGGCGTTCTCCGAAATCCGCTTCCCCTGTTCCTGCAGATCGGGGTAGTTGATCATGAGTGCGAGCACGGTTCCGACGAGGAAGAGGAATACCGGTGGGAAGACGGCGCTCACCAGCAGGACGATCAGCACGACCGTCATGATGGCGTTCGCCCAGATGTTGCCCGGACGCCGGATCCGCAGCGTCTCGGGATCGGTGACCGCGGTGAGTGCGTCGATCTCCGCAGCCGTCAGCCGCGCCACCCCCAGGCGCGCACGTTCTTTCTTGCCGAGATGGTATGCGACGCCGAGCATGTAGAGAATCGCGACCGCCATGCCCGGTGCGAGGTAGCGAAGGATGTCCGCGCCGACGTTGAGGACGCTCATCGCGCGCGCCGTCGGCCCGCCCCAGGGGAGCAGATTCATGATGGTGTTCTGGAGGATGATCAGGACGCCGAGGTTCATCATCCGCAGACCCAGTTTGTTGTAGATGGGGATGAAGGCGGCGCAGCATATCATCGTGGTCGTGGTGCCGTCGCCGTTCAACGAGACGGTGGCGGCCACGACGGCCGTGCCCACGAGGATTCTCGCCGGGTCCCCCTTGGCGAAGCGGATCATCGCCTTCGTCACCGGGTCGAAGAGTCCGGCGTTGAGCATGATGGCGAAATAGAGGATGGCGAAAAGCAGCATGATGCCGGTTGTGGAGGTGGTTTTCAGGCCCTCCAGAGCGAAATCCCCCAGTTTGTTTTCCGACAGCCCGGTGGCGACGGCGATGATGGAAAACATCAGCGGAACGAATACCAGCGTCGTAAACGGCGACATCCGCTTGGTCATGATGACGTACATGAAGACCGCGATCATGACGTACGCCAGAACAGTGATCATATTGCCACCTCTTCCCGCGTTCCCGCAATTCTGGGCGGCACGTATGCCGCCCGCAACGCCATCCTCCCGCAGCGGGGGGTGTCCCGAATCCCGCCGCTTGCTGAAAAATCAGTACGGGAAAGATGAAGCCGCCGTCCGCTTTTATGCGGATGGCAAAAGCGGTACGATGCGGGAACGGTGCGCGCACCGTTGGGTGCCGTATGCCTGAAGCGGCGGTGCGGCATCTCCATCCTCCGTATCTGGTATAATAAAAAGCTGATGGTCGATGCGCAACGTTTTGCGCAGACGGGTGGTCGATGGGGCGGTATGAGGGGAAACGGTGCGGATAAGCGCTCTTTGGAGGGGTTGCGGGAACCTGTGGACGTTTTGAAAGGAGTGTTCGGGTACGACTCCTTTCGCTGCGGACAGGAGGAGCTGATCGACAACATTCTGGGCGGCCGGGATGTGTTGGGCATTATGCCGACCGGCGCGGGAAAGTCCCTCTGCTTTCAGATACCGGCGATCCTCGGCGGCGGGGTGACGATCGTCGTCTCGCCGCTTATCTCCCTCATGAAGGATCAGGTCGACGCCTTGCGGCAGAACGGCGTCCGTGCCGCAGCCATCCACAGCGCGATGGATTGGGAGGATGTCGTCGCGATTTTCCGGGCGGTGCGCCGCGGCGCCGTTTCCCTCCTCTATATCGCGCCCGAACGCTTGGACAGCGACGGTTTCCGGGCCTTCTTCCTCGAACTCGACGTACGGATGCTCGTGGTGGACGAAGCGCACTGCGTTTCGCAGTGGGGTCACGATTTTCGCCCTTCCTATCTCAATATCGCGCCCGCGGTCTCCGCCCTCGGGCGGCGGCCTGGAGTGGCGGCGTTCACGGCGACCGCCACCCCGGAGGTGCGGGACGACATCGTGCGTCAACTCTGCCTCGACGATCCCTTTGTCCTCACGACCGGCTTCGACCGGGAAAACCTGTTCTTCCAGGTGGAACACCCTGCGGACAAGTCGCGCTTTCTTCTCGATTACGTGCGCAAGTTTCCGGACATGCCGGGCATCGTCTATTGCTCGACCCGCAAGGGGGTCGAGGCCGTCTGCGAGGAGCTGCGCGGCGAGGGATTCGCCGCGGTGCGATACCATGCCGGACTGGACGACCGGGAGCGGATGGAGAACCAGAACGCGTTTCTTTACGACCGGGCCGGGGTCATGGTCGCGACCAACGCCTTCGGAATGGGCATCGACAAATCGAACGTGCGCTACGTCATCCACTACAATATGCCCGGCAACATGGACAGTTATTACCAGGAGGCGGGGCGCGCCGGACGCGACGGCTCCCCGGCGGATTGCATCCTGCTCTTCGCGCCCAAGGACATCACCACCGCCCGCTTTCTCATTTCGCAGGGCGACGACGCGGAGAGCAAGAAAGCCGCCTACCGTAAACTGCAAAGCATGGTCGATTACTGTCATACGGAAGGTTGCCTGCGCGCGCACATCCTGCGTTACTTCGGGGAGACGGGCGTGCGCGACGCGTGCGGCGCGTGCGGCAACTGCGTCTCGGTCGCCGAGCGGACGGACGTGACGGTGGAAGCGAAGAAAATCCTCTCCTGCATCTACCGCATGGCGGAGCGGACGGAGGGCCGTCACTTCGGGACCGCCACGCTCGTCGACGTCCTGCGCGGCTCGCGCCGTGCCCAGCTGCTCGAGCTCGGCCTCGACCGCATCTCGACCTGGGGGTTGATGCGGGGGTATTCGGCGGACGCGGTGCGCAATATCGTGAACTTTCTAATCGCCGAGGGGTACATCGAGGTCGAGGACGGGGAATTTCCAACGCTTGCCTTTACCCCGCGCACGTTCCCCTTTCTGCGCGGGGGAACGCGCCTCCTGATGCGCAGGCATGAGGAGAAGCCCGAGCGAAAGCTGCGCGGCGCGGCGCCGAAACTCGACGTAGAGAACGCCGAGCTCTTCGATCGCCTGCGGGCGCTGCGCCGGACGCTGGCCTCCGAGGAGGGCGTGCCGCCGTACATCGTCTTCTCCGACAATACGCTCGGCGCGATGTGCCGTCTATTGCCCGCGGGTGAGGCGGATTTTCTGGACGTCCCCGGCGTCGGGCGCACGAAATTGGAAAAATACGGCGAAGTTTTTTTGCGGGAGATTGCCGCATGGCGCAGGGAAAATGCCTGAAGCGGGGCGGCGGACAGCCTGCGGCGGCGTATTCGTGTCTGACCGGGCGCCGCATCTGTCGCTGAGGCAAACCAACCTCGATCGTTGTATTTAGTTTTCTATTTTTCCCCCATACTACTTCCCATTCTGTTGATTTGTGTTATTATTTCTATACGGCGAGAGTTTCAATTTGTTGAGGTGAGATGCGTGAAGCCCATACATCTGTTGATTGCTGAGTCCGATCCGTCGATGATTTTTTCCATCGGTCAAGTGATGCGGTATTTCGATAATTATCTTGTGGTCGACAAGGTCGAAAATGTGGACGATGCGTTGGAGCGAATGAAGGTCGTGCCGGTGGATCTTGTCCTGCTGGGCGGAGACGAGAATATCGAACAATGGCAGCGTTTCCTGGAGGCCACGAACAAGGCGAAGCTGCTCCTGCTGGTCCAAAATCCGTCGAAGGAACTGGTGCAGGACGCCATCTCCTACGGCGTATGGGATATGATCCTGCGTCCCTCCGCTCCGGAGCGGCTGCGTTTTTCCCTCGAGATGTTCCGGTACCGCCATATTTACGGCGAGGCGCTCGAACACCCGATTCAGCAGGAGCGCCTGGATTCCATCTTCTTTCCGCGCGAGCGGCACCAGCACATCATCGCGGGTACGATCAAGAACAGCGAGATGCTGGAAAAGGTTCTGCAGTTCATCGAGGACAAGGAGCACCCGCAATCCGCCGGGGAAATCGCCAACGTGCTCAACGTGTCGCGCATCACGGTCCGCAAATACTGCGAGGCGCTGGTCAATACCGGCAAGCTGCACGTGAAGAACAAATATCAGGCGAAGGGCCGGCCGATCAAGCAGTATTATATGGCCTGAGTACATCCGGTCGAAGATAAACAGGCGGCGACGCGATGTTTGCGTCCCGCCTGTTTTCTTGTTTTTCTCGCCGGGTTCAGCGATCGCTGTGCGTCGCCAGCAGGATGGATTCGAGCGAAATGTCGCCCCGTAGGACGACGGGGAACGCGTGCTCTCCCTCCCTGTCGCGGTAGGAGAGGGTTTTGGGGAGCTCCTCGGTGGCGCGGTGCGGACCGTACGAGATGGTCGCCGACGCGCGGAGCGCCGCGGACTCGATCGGCGTTTCGCAGTGCGGGCAGGGCGAACCCTGCGCGTATTGCGCGATGTCGGCGAAGGGCGGATCGAAATCGCGCGGATGGCAACAGCCCTTTTTGTGATACCCGGCGCGGTTTGCGCCCGCCACCGTGTTTTTGCCGCCGCGCACGCTCTCGTCGCAGATCACGACGACGTTGTCCGGCAGGCCGACGGGACCGCAGTAGCCCGCGACTTCCCCGACCATCGCCTGCAACTCCGCCTTGTCGGCGCTGCGCAGCCCGGTCAACCCCGACGCTTCGCGCAGGCGGCGGGAAAGCTTCGCCATGCTCATGTTGAAGTCGCCGCGCACGAAGGCTGCGACGGGGTGCCTTGCACCTTCCGCGTCGACGGCGATGTAGAGCATCGCCTTCAGCGTCCGCGCAATTTCGATCCCCAGTTGCTTGCAGAGTTCCGCGATGGTGTTCGCGCCGGGCGTTTCGATATCGGCGAGCGGCTCCTCCGCCTCGTTCGCGCCCGGCTGTCGCGGCACGTAGCCGGCGGGGGAATCGGGAAGGAAGAGCGCGGAACAGCCGGGGCAGCGGAATCCCGGCATCGTTGCGAGCGCGCCGGGCTCGCTGGGGGAAAGCAGGTGGAAGACGGCGGTTTCGTCCGCTGCGTCCGGTACCGCCTCGACGAAACGCAGGGCGTATCTCTCCGCATCGGCGGACGACAACAATGCCCCCCGAACGGTCCCGGATAATGCCGCAGCCTCCTCGTCGTCGCGGCACCAGGCGAGAACGCGGATGTTCCTGCCCCGCTCCTCGGCGTAAAACCGGGCGTCGGCGTCCCATTCGCGAACGAAACGGTCGGCGAGGGAGTACAGGGCGGCGTCGCCGCCGCAGTCGACCTGCTGTATGCCGGATTCGCGGAAGAGCGCCGCGCGGACGTTCGCCGCCAACTCCCGGCGCATCTCCTCGCCGCGCGGGAGCAGCAACAGCTCCTGCGTCTTGGCGTTGTAGGCGGCGCAGCCCGCCTTGACGAACTCGATCACGCCGGGGTCCTTGATTTTCGCCGGGCCGTTGTCGCTTTTCGGCAGGAGCATCCTGGGTTGGCGCATTGCGATTCCTCCCTTGCGCGGGTTATGTGCGTTTATGCGGACGACGGGATGTTGGCCGCCGCGGCGTCGTACTCCGGTTTCAACTCCCGGATCACCTCGATCAGCCGTGCGTTTTCCTTGGGTGTGCCGATGGACAGGCGAAGTCCGGCCGGTGCTTTCTCGTAGTGGAGTTTGCGGACGAGCACGCCCTTTTCCTCGAAGCGCGCTGCCATGCGTCCGAGCTTTTCATAAGGCAGGTTGTGCATTGCGAAGACGAAATTCGCATAGGAGGGGACGTAGGGAATGCCCTCGTCGGCCAGGCATTTTTCCAGCTTTTTGCGGCTGCTCCGCACCGATCGCTTGACCTTGTCCTTGAACGCGCGAACGGAGGGGTCGCGCACGTCGGTCAGGGCGGCGAGCTGCGCCAGGGCGTTGACGGTATAGGGCTGGCGAACGCGGTATATGTAGGAGAGCAGGTCGGGGTGCGCGATGGCGTAGCCGACGCGAAGCCCCGCCAGCGCCGAAATCTTCGAGAACGTCCGCAGGACGACGACGTTGTGGTGATCCTTGACGTAGTTGATCGCGTTCAGGTAATCCTCGTGCGGATCGAGATAATCGATGTAGGCCTGGTCCACGATCAACAGCGGGGCCTGGGGCAGCGTCGAAAGCCGTTCGACGAGGTCGTTGAACTCTCTTGTGCGGACGATCGTACCCGTGGGGTTGTTCGGGTTGCAGAGGAAGAGCATTTTCGTGCGGCTGTCGACCGCCTCGGACATCGCCTCCACGTCGATCGAGAGGTCCGCTTTCATGGGGATCGCTTTCGGCGTGGCTCCCTGCATCCTGGTGACGCTTTCGTAGACCGAGAAGGACATGGCCGGCAGCACGACGTCGTCGTCCGGATTGAGAAAGGTCAGCGCCAGCATCGTGATGATGTCGTCCAGGCCGTTGCCGGCGATGAACCAGTCGGCGGGCAGGCCGAACTCGTGCGAGAGGGCTTCGCGCAGTGCGCTGCAACTGCTGTCCGGATACCGGTTTACGGGAAAGTTGGAGGCCAACCCCGCCTTCAGGGCCTTGTACACGGCGGGGGCGACCCCGAAGTCGCTCTCGTTCGCGGAAAGCTTGATTTGTTCCGGATCCAGGCCGCTTTCTCCGGGAAGATATTCCTCCAGGGCGAGGACCTGGGAGCGCACGAACCTTCTGTAATAGATCTCCAACGAACCCTCGACGCCTTTTTCTCTCTGCACGTTCTTCGTGGTTTTCATTCGCACGTTTCCCTCCGCCATTCCGTCAGTCGTGCCAAGGCACATTGGACGTCATCGAATCGAAGATCCCGGTCGCGGGGATCCTCCTCCGCCAGTACTCTGCCGATCGCGACGAAGCGCCCTTTCCCGAAATGCGCCTGGGCGAGCCTGTCGCTCTGGGTGTCGCCGAAGAACAGCGGGGCGGTGTGGCCGAAGCGCCCGCAGAGATGCCGCAGTCCTTCGGGCGAGGGCTTGTGCATTCCCATGTCCGCATGGACGACGCGTTCGTCGGGGAAGTCCCGCCACCCGAGCAACTCCTGTGCCAACCGCCATTCCCGGAGATCCCGGCCGGTGTAGATATACGCGGGTAACGGAAGCCGATCCCAGCGGCAGTTCAAAAGCGGCGTCTCCAGGCGGTACGTTCCCGTCCGGTTTCCTTCGCCGAAATAATTGGCCGCGCCCGCCGCCCGCACCGCCTGCCTGGGGAAGGTTTCCGCGAACGTCGACCGGCACCATGCCACGCCGTCCTCGCCGCAGGAAGCCACGATGGACTCCAGCTCCGCCGGGGCGGGCAGGGCTTGCGAGAGGCGATCGCCGCGCCCGGCGGCGATATTGAGCAGCAACCACGCGATGTCGTAGTCGTCGTTGAAAGCGCCGTGCCGCTTCAGGACGGCGTTGTGTCCCGGAGAATAGCCGCGGGCGTCGGCAACGCGTCCCGCGCTCGCCCATTCCTGCTCGACGGTGAGGCGGATCGCCTCCGGAAAGGAGGCGTCGGCGTCGATCAACACGCCGTCGACGTCGAAAATCAGGCAGTCCGCGAAAAAATCCGTTGTGTCGCCCGCCGCGGTCGCAGCCAACTGATCCCACTCCCTCTCGATTGCAGCATAATTTTATACATGATATCATCAAAAAGAAGCCGCGTGCAACTTGCCGCGGGCGACCGGAGTGGCGTGCGGGAGCACGGCCGGGTCGTCCCGGCACCGGATCGCGGCTTCCCCGAAAGGAGCAAATGCCGGATGAACTTGACCCCGCGCGGGTGCAGCAGCATCGGCGGCGAACTCGCGTCCTACATGGAGACGTGCCGGGAGCGTATGTTGACGCTTTTCACCGCTTACGGATACAACCCCTTCAATCCCGCCGAGTTTCAGCGCTTGGAGGAGACGATGAAAAACCTTCCGCGCCGCAGGCGGGAGCGGGTCGTCGTGCTCAACACGCCCTTCGGGGAGCCCTGTTGCCTGCGTGCGGACATCACTTTGTCGGCGCTTTCCTACATGGCGACGCATCACGCCCCGGAGGAGTTCCCCTTGCGCCTCTGCTACGCGGAGCGGGTTTTTTCCCTGCCCCGTCCGCCGAAGGAGAACCTGGAGGACACCCAGATCGGTGTGGAACTTCTGGGGTGGGAGGGTATCGGCTCCGACGTGGAGGTGGCCGCGCTTTTGCTGAAGGCGCTGGATACGCTCGGCCTGCGGCAGTCGGTCCTCGTCCTGGGGGACGCGTCGATCGTCCCGGCGCTCTTCGCGGACCTGCCCGGCGCGGTGGCCGGGCTTCTCGTCGAGCGTTTGCAGGAGGGGGCGTATCGCGGGTATACGGAAATCCTCGATAGCGCGGACGGCGTGGCGGATGCGGATCGCGAAATCCTTCGCGAGTTGCCGCGCCTCAAGGGCAATGTCGACCTGTTCGAGCGCGCCGGATCGCTCTTCGGCGAGCGAAAACGCCTTCTGGATCCCCTGCGGGGATTGGCGCAGGCGTTGGAAAAACTGGGATATGCCGCGCGCCTGCGGATCGACCTCGGCTTTATCCGGGATCTGAGCTATTACTGCGGCCCCATTTTCAACGTCTACGCCGCGGCGACAGGCGGTTTGCTGGGCGGCGGCGGGCGTTACGAGGGCGCTCTGTCGGGAACGGGTTTTTCCTGCCAGGCCGTGGGCTATGCCCTCAGCCTGCGCGAGCTGGCGCTTGCCTGCCAGCCCGCGCCCGGTGCGGCGCGGGTGATGGTCTGGTCCGGCGCTCTGCCGGCGGAGCGGGCGATGGAGTACGCGGCGCGCCTCGCCGATCGCCAGGTTCCCTTTGAAATCAGCTGGAACCCGGACGGAGAGGCTTCCCGCAATTTCGCGAAGGCGCGCGGCTGCGCGTGGTGGGTCAACCTGGGCGAGGGGTACGCCGAGGAGATCGCCACCGGCCGCCGCGCGGATCCGCAGTGGATCGGGGGGGTGTAGGGATGCCGATCGTCGCATTGCCGACCGGGCGCTCGTTGGACGCCTGTGTGGAAATTCTGCAGGCGGCGGGGCTGCCGGTGGCGAATCTCCGCAATTGCGGGCGCAATCTCGTCGTCGACGAGGGGCCCTACCGCTACCTGCTGGGAAAGCCGTCCGACATTCCGACGCTCGTCTCCCAGGGGATCGCCGACCTCTCCCTCATCGGCAACGACGTGACGGAGGAGTCCGACGTCGAATTGACGGAGTTGCTCGACACGGGACAGGGGCGCTGCTATATGGCGATCGCCGGACCTCCCGCGGTGGCCGAGCGTTTCGAGGGCCACGCGAGCGGTCTTATGGGGCTTCGCGTCGCCACGAAATATCACCGGACGGCGCGGCGCACCTTTGCCGAATGGGGCGTACAGATCCGGATCCTGCATTTGAACGGATCGGTGGAGTTGGCGCCGGCGCTCGGCCTCGCCGACTGCATTTTCGATATCGTGCAGACCGGCGGCACGCTGGCGGCGAACGGGCTGGTCGTTATTCGGAGGACGGCGGAGGTATCCTTGCGGCTTGTCGCCAACCCGGGGGCGCTCCAGCTTCGCTGGGGGGAGATCCGTGCCACGGTGGAGGCGCTGGAACGCGCGCCGGGACGGCGGGAATGAGCATACGGCCGACTTTCGGCGACGACGAATCGCGATCCGAAGCGTGACGTTCCGCAACGGGTCGGGAAGGGGTGGATCGCTTTGCAGACAATCGTGAGAAATACCAAGGAGACGCAGATATCCCTGTCGCTGGAGCACCCGGCGCCGTCTGGTTCCAGCAGCATCGAGATTCCCTGCGGCTTTCTCTCGCATATGCTGGAACTGATGCTGCATAGGGGGCGCTTGGGCGCGCAGGTACGGGCCTCCGGCGATGTGCAGGTGGACGCGCATCACCTGACCGAGGACCTGGGCATCGCGTTCGGGTTGGCGCTGCACGGGCTGCTCCGCGAGGAGAAACAAGCCGTGCGGCGTTACGGATGGTGCCTTCTCCCGATGGATGGGACGCTGGCCCGGGTGGCGTTGGACCTGAGCGGTCGGGGCGGTTTTTTCTGGAAGGGGTCGTTCCCCGCGCAAAAATGCGGGGATTTCGACACCGAACTGGTCCCGGAGTTCTTCCGCGCGTTTTGCCGGGAGTCCCGCGCGACGCTGCACGTGGCGCTTCTGGACGTCGACAACGCGCATCATGCGGCGGAGGCGGTGTTCAAGGGCGTGGGCGTCGCCCTCGATATCGCGCTGGCGCCCGCGGAAACCGACCCCAGTACGAAAGGGGCCTGGCTGTGATCCTGCTGCCCGCGATCGACCTCTACGGAGGCAAGGTCGTGCGCTTGTCCAAGGGGGATTTCGACGCCAGGACGGAGTACGGCGGCGCTCCGCGCGACGTCGCGGCGCGGTACGCGGAAGCCGGTTGCGAGTGGATCCATATTGTCGATCTCGAAGGGGCGAAGGAGGGAGCGCCGCGGCATTTGGGCGTCCTGGAGGAGCTTCGCGGCCTCGGGCTTCGCGTCGAATACGGCGGCGGCCTCCGCCGGAAGGAGGACCTGCGCGCCGCGCGGGATGCCGGGGCGGAACGGCTCATGGCGGGCAGCATTCTGTTTCGTCGCGAGGGAATCGAACGGGAGCTCTTCGACGATTTCGGCACGGCCATCATGCCATCGATCGACGTCAAGGACGGCGAGGTTGCCGTCGCGGGCTGGATGGAGGGTACGGGGATGGATGCCGAGACCTGTCTGCGGCGGCTGTGCGCCGTCGGCTATCGCACCTTCCTGGTGACCGCCGTGGAACGGGACGGAATGCTCGCCGGACCCGACCTGAGCCTCTACCGCGCCCTGTCCGGCGTGGACGCGGAGGCGCGGATCGTCGCGGCGGGGGGCGTCAGTACGGTGGAGGATATCCCACGCCTGCGCGCGCTCGGCCTGTACGGCGCGGTAGTGGGAAAGGCGCTGTACGAGACGGATTTCGACCTGCCGCGGGCGATCGCGGCCGCCGGAGGAGCGTAATCCTATTTTAAATCTCGGCAGGGGCAATGGTTGTGTGGTAGATCTCCGCATCAGTGATGCGAAGCCAGCGCAAATTGCCCATGCGGCCCAGCTTCGGCCCCCTCTGGAGGGGGCTGTCGCCAAAGGCGACCGGGGGAGACTTACCCAACCCTTTTTCTCTACTCTCGGTCACCAGCCCCGCTTCTTTCGGCGATCCTCGCCCGCCCGCCGCAACCATCGGGAGAATCCGCGCGCCGCCGAGAGCGCGGACAGGAACGCCGGGATCGACCAGACGAAGCCGCTGGTGGTGTAGACGGTTTCGGAGGCCGCGTCGTAGTATCTGCCCAGGTCGTTGAAATTCCACCGCAGATAGCGCATGTACCACGCCCAGGTAAAGAAGATGGTCGAGCAGAGGGAGAGGAGCGACAGAAAGGGTATCCACAGTCTGCGCATTTCCCGTAGGCCGCGCACGCGTCAAATATCCTCGTGCAGGAGCTGTTGCAGCGTGCGCGGGTAGAGCCGGTGCTCGACGGCGTGGATGCGGGGCGCGAGCGTCTCCTCGGTGTCGTCGGGAAGGATCGCCACCTCCTCCTGGGCCAGGATCGGGCCGTGGTCGACGAGTTCGTCGACGATGTGGATCGTGACGCCGGTGCGGTCCGCGCCCCCCTCCAGCGCGTCGCGGATGGCGTGCGCGCCGGGGAAGGCCGGGAGCAGCGAGGGGTGGATGTTGACGATCCGCCCCGGGAAGGCCCGGACGAAGGCCGACGAGAGGATGCGCATGTAGCCCGCCAGCACGATCCAGTCCGCCGCGTGGGCGCGGATGGCGTCGGCGATGGGCGCTTCGTTCTCCTCGCGCGGAACGCCTTTGCGGTAGGGGGAGACGAACGTCTCGATCCCGGCCCGACGGGCCTTCTCGATCCCCGCCGCCGCCGGGTTGTCGCTGGCGACGAGTGCGATCTCCGCGTCCAGCGCGCCCGACTTGCGGGCGGCGACGATGGCCTCCATGTTGCTGCCGGTGCCGGAGATCAGGATGGCGATGCGCGGCGTTTTCGTTCCTGCGCCCATTCGCTCAGCTCTTGCGGACGACGCCGCCGATGACGGCGGGTCGCTCGTCGATGCCCTCCAGCACCCGCAGCAGCGCGTCGCGGTCTTTTTCCGCGACGATGAAGACGTAGCCGACGCCGAGGTTGAAGACGCGCCGCATCTCCTCTTCGTCCACGCCCGCGCTTGCGATCAGGGCGAAGACGCCGGGGCGCCGCCAGGCCGCGTAGTCGAGGGCGCAGGCGAGGTCCTCCGGCATGGTGCGGTCGATGTTGCCCGCCAGGCCGCCGCCGGTGATGTGGGCCATGGCCTTGACCGGAACGGCGGCGACCGCCGCCAGCGCCTGGCGGACGTAGACGCGGGTCGGGCACATCAGCGCCTCGCCGAGCGTCGCGCCGCCGAGTGCGTCCGGTTTCGCGTCGAGGGGCAGGCGCAGTCCGTCCTCCACCAAGGCGCGGCGTACCAGGCTGTAGCCGTTGCTGTGCACGCCGGAGCTGGGCAGGCCGACCAACACGTCCCCGGCGGCGATGCCGCGTCCGTCCACGACCTTGTCGTCGTCGACCATGCCGACGGCGAAGCCCGCCAGGTCGAAGCCGCCGGGCGGGTAGACGCCGGGCATCTCCGCCGTCTCGCCGCCCAGGAGGGCGCAGCGGCTTTCGACGCAGGCGTCGAGCACGCCCTCCAGCACCTGCTCCATGCGCGGCACGTCGAGCCTGCCGCAGGCGATGTAGTCGAGGAAGAAGAGCGGGGCCGCGCCGCAGGTGACCAGGTCGTTGACGCTCATCGCCACCAGGTCCTGTCCCAGCCCGCGATAGATGCCGGTCAGCTCGCCCAGCGCCAGTTTCGTGCCGACGCCGTCGCAGCAGGCGGCGATGGAGCGCCCGCCGCCGATCGGGATGAGGCCGCTGAAACCGCCGATGCCGCCGAACGACGGCAGCGCGTCGCCGCGCTTGGCCACCAGGCGCTTGACGACCTCGACCCAGGCGTCGCCCCCGGCGATGTCGACGCCGGACGTCTTATAGTCCATGGCGTGCTATTTCTTCCGCTCCGAGAGCCGCCGCCAGATCTCCTCGTAGGCGGCGAGGACGTTGCCGAGATCCTTGCGGAAGCGGTCCTTGTCCAGCCGGTCGCCGGTGGAGGAGTCCCAGAA
>DAIRUD010000020.1:0-15167 GCA_036803565.1 Synergistaceae bacterium
GGCGGAGCCCCGCGGTCCGGGTTCTAGAATTTCGCGCCCAGTTTTTCCATGGCGTAGCGCAGGCTCGCGCGGACGCCCGGCGTCTTGTATGGGTGGCCGACGGCGTCGACCTTTCCGCGGACGCCCTTTTCGGTCGGAATGAAACGTAGGAAGTAATGCTGCTCGAATCCCTCGTCCACGGAGATGACCATGGTCAGGGCCGTCCCGTCGTCGGCGGAGAACGTCTCGCGGAAGATGACGCGGTAATCGCGCCCCTGGACGACGTCGCCCGAAATCGCCCGCAGGCTTTCCGCGATATTGCCGCGGAGGGGGGCGAAGGCCTCCGGTTCCTCCGCGGATGCTTCGCGGTCGTCCGGCTCGAAGGCGTCCCCCGTCTTCTCGACTTGCAGCATATACGTCTCCCTCCCCATTTCGCGCCATTTGCGTTCGTACTTCGTCAGGTATTCTCGATGCGGGTTGCGGATGATTTCGCCGCTGCGGAAGCGCGGGTCTCCGTCGAAGACGGCTTTCGTCTCCTCCGCATACCAGTCCACATCCGTGGCCAGCGTGAAGAGGCCGCCGTTGCGCGTGCTGCGGGCGATCGCATCGGCGAATTCCGGCCGCGCCACGCGGCGCTCCGCATGGCGCTTTTTCGGCCAGGGGCAGGGGAAATTCATGTAGATTTCCCGCACGCTTTCCGGTGCGAAGGCCAGCTTGAGCAGATGGCGCGCGTCTCCCAATAGCAGGCGCACGTTGCACAATTCCCCGGCCAGCGCACGGCGCGCGGCCTTGGCGAGGCACCACTGCGAGACCTCGATTCCCACGACGATCGCGCCGGGACGGGATTTCGCCAGGTGTTCGAGATATTCGCCGTTGCCGAAGCCGATCTCGACGATCAATGGCGCTCCGTTGCCTACCAAGCGCGGTGACGTCGACGGCAGCAGTATGTCGTGAAAATTCCAGTACACACATCATGCCCCCTTGCCGCAGGATCATATCATACGAAGGGACGAGCGAAAACGGAAGGCCGTCGGGTTCCATGTCCCGCCGCCGATCCCCACCCCGGTTGGGGATCGACGAAAATGCAAGCGCTGCGCGTTTTTGCGGTAAAATGAGCCTAGGGGTGCATTGTCCAGGGGACGAAAGAGTGTATACTATTACAGATTAAGGCATGTATCTGATAGTGCTAATGTTGTTTTTGTGTCGGGATGCCGGTATATGAGGGAGAGGAGATGAATCGATGGCGCCAATCGCATTGTACCGCAGGAAAGGTTTGTCCCTTGTGGAAGTGATGCTTTCGCTTTCCATCCTGATGATCGTCCTTCTTGGCATGATGGCGGGTATCGTTATCGCGAAGAACACGGTAGAGACGACGGATGTGCAAAGCGCCAGGGAAATCGCCATTACGGCGCTTGAGAATTACGAAGCGACCCCATTCGAGAGTTTGGGCATTGGTAGCGAGGACAGGCGTTTTGTCTCGGTGTTTCGGATTATTACGCGCGTAGAGGCTCTAACGCCTTTTTCCGCAGACATTAGCGCGACGGTCAATTGGAATGGGGCGAATGGGGAAAAAGTGGTGCAGATGAATCGAGAGGTGAGTGCGAGTGGCTGGCAAAATGCAGGAGTGCTTCCCAATCCGTAAGGCGAAGGGATTCAGTCTGATCGAGCTTGTTATCGCCGTCGCGGTGATGGTGATTGTCGCCGGCGTTGCGGGCTCGCTGATGAGCGGCTACCTGAGCCTTTACACGACAGCTGACGATCAGGCATCGACACGACGACGCGCCCAGGATGTCTTCGATATGCTGCGGGTGCCCCTGCAAATGGCGGGAATCGGACTTCCGCCGAACGATTTGAATCATTACTTTGCCGTAGGCGGTATGCCCCCTGTCGCCCAATGGGGTGCTCCGATTGAAGTCGTGCCGAATAACACCCATACCGATTGCGGCAATGCTTTGCGAGTTGTCTACGCGTTGCCTTCGGAAATCAAGAATGGGCCTGCGGAACTAGACACTTTCAGCAGCAAGGCTGGAAATGCCGCCACAATCTATTCTGCAAGCCTGAACTTGTCCACTTCGTTGGATATACTGACATCGATACCCAACCGAGTGGTCTTGGACCACGATGACACGAGAGCGTTTATTACCTTCCCCGGCTCGCAAATGACGCCGCTCGAGGTGACTGCCGCCACGCCCAAGACGCTGAATTTACAGGGCAGGTCTCCTCTCGCCGCGCACATACCTTCTAACGATATATTCGTTTCGAATACGATCGCACCTTTTCACGATGTTTTCTTCGTTCGCGCGATCGTTGCGTATGTCGGGGCGAGGCCGGATGGAACAAAGGAGTTTTGTCTCTTCGAAACGAACACCGATGACCCCTCTAGTACTTCGCCCGCTTTCCCCGTCGGGGCCAATGCGGCGGACTGGGTAGGATTTCGTATCGAGGGGATTCATGCGGTGCATTTCGAACAAGATCCTGATAGGCGTTTTGTTACAGTGAATCTCCTTGTTGAAGGCGACACGATGGATTCGAGCCGGATTGCTGGTTCCGCAAGGGGAGAGGTCGAGAGGCGTTGGAGAGATTGGTATCCTACCATGGTGTTTAACCCGGATATCCTTTATGAACATTTCTCCATTACCCTGCGAACGAGAAATGTGAGATTATAGGGTTTATTATATCTTGATGATGTGTGACGAGACATGTCCTTGGTATAATGATAGGCGCATGGAGCCATATGCGTAATTTTTTTGAGAGGTTGTGAGGCCATGAGTAAAAAAATAGCGGGGGCAATCGCGTTTGTTTTAATTGCTGTTTTAGCGAGTGCTAATTTCGTAAATGTGCCGTTTTTGCCGGAACAGGATCATTCTGATCAGTATACGATGACACCGGCACCACCCAAGTCCGAAGATGTTCCACCAAAGCAATCCTAATATCGTTGCATCGCTTGGAGTTTGAAAACGGGGCCGTCTCTAAGAGACAGGCCTTCGTTTTTTGCGGCGTGAAATCGACGATGATGCGGTGTGTGTATAATCGTCAATTTCGTCGGGCGGTTTGAAAATGTTGGGTGACAAGATTTTGGACTTTCGGTATGATTAAGGCGTAGGATAATTCCGAGGGGGTTCCGTCGATGGATGGCTACTGGATCGCGATAACGGCGGCAGTCATTGCTGTAATAAGTGCATGCACCGCGATATACCAAGCCGGATTGGCAAAAGCGGCACACAAGGAGATAACGGAACTTCTTTATAAAAAGCCCCCTTCGCCATCCGACGGAAGTGTCACGTCAGGGGATATTGCCATTGCGGAAACGACAGCTGCTGCGGCAACACGAGGTGTCGCGAAAAAGATTCGTTTCTCTTTGGACGAAATGGATGGGAGTACCGAGGAAGAACAACTGCTGTCTCTTCGCAACGAGCTTTCGCAATTTGAGCAGATGTATCAAGATCTGAAGGATGCCTACAGAGAGAGCGGACGCGTCATAGCCCCCTTTTTGACTGCTTGTGGGCATCAGACGGATTTTGACGGAGCTGTCCACTGCGGCTCCTTGCGCCCTTATATCGAGGAAATCCGGAAAATGCAATCGGCTAATCGAGCAATTCGGGAAAAAGAATTCCAAGATGCAACCTTGCGCCCTGTCCGGCAGAAAAGCCAGAAATTACACTCGGCGCTTGAAACAATGGCCGCCTACCTTGCTCCATACCTAGAAGACACTTCGTTTAAGCAGAATTTTCGATTGGCTTTTTTGAATATGTTCCCGACGCATGACAATCAAATAAAATCGAATTTGCTCGATCTGGGTAGCGCATTGGAGAAGGTACGTCGATCGATTTAATACTGAAGATGAGTTTAGGTTGGGTTGGCATGACCCCTTCGCCTGTGTAAACTTCCAGGGTGATGCAAAGATGGAAGACTATCCCGCAGATTGTTGTAAACCTCCGAATCGGTGCAAAATGAGCGCATCGATATGGAGGTTTTTTACATGGTCAAGAAACGTCCCCCGGAAGAGCGTGAATACCGCGCAAAGATGGATAGTTTTGCGCAAAATAGATACCGTCCGGTAAATTCTGTCACAGCCTGCTACATTGACAGCCTCGTCGGTCGTCGGCATGGTTTCCAAGTGTTTCATGGACATGTATTTCTTGTTCCCCAATGGCTGGCGGTCACATGCCTGAGCCTGGCGCCAAAAGACATGAAAGATACCGTCTGGATAGTAGGAAATAATAACGAAGGGCCCCGGATGCTGGGTTTCGCATCCGAGGCCCCGATGAATATATTCTATGTTTTCGCTTGGGCTACTTCCTGATCCAATATGTCATTTGCGCGTCACCGCTGACGACATCCGGGTTTTTGTTTCCTCCACCGACCAACTCGATGACCAAGGCGTTTAGGTCGCCTCCAAGTTCGTAAACGCCTTCTTCGTCAAGTGCTTGTTGGATAGAAGCATCGGCTTCCGCTTGGTTCAGTACGTCGTAAGTAAGGATCAGCGACTGCTTATTCCCCTCGACAGAATGCGTGAAACCGGCGATCTTGAGTCCTCCTAGTTCGATGTATTTTTTCCCCCCGGTCCATCTTGCGTTTGCACCGGTTCCCATGTCCACCGCGTAAAGGCGGGCTTTCCCTTCCGCGCGCCCGCTTCCGCAGTCGGTGTACACGACCGTCTCCATTTTTTTAGGAATGAACGTCGCAAAATAGAGGTGGTTTCCCAGCAACGCCGGTTGGGTGGAGGAATACTCCTCGCCGTGGGTCAACGTTTCGCCTTGCAGAGGAGTAAACCAGCCGTCCGCCGTGTCGGCAATCGCCGAATTGGGGTTTTCTGCATCGAGTTGCGTCCAATCCGGCCGCTTCGTGATAGAGCCGTCGTCGGCGGGAAGCTTGAAACTGTACAGCATCTGGAAAACGTTGCGCATGAGCGCGTTGTCTACGCCGGATTCGTTGTCGCGCGTACCGACGTTGGCGGTTGCACCGGCAACCCAAAGCTGTGTTTCGTTATACCGGTGCCCTACTGCTACCGCGTAGGGGCTGGCGTAGCACTCCGTACCGACCTCGCCGTTGCCGCGAAGCGTCGCAACCGTTTTCAACTTCCAGTCCTCAGGTGCTAGTCGTGTGATAACACCGAATGTGTCTACACTTTCCATCTGTAGCTGAAAAATATTGCCCCGGTTGTCGGGCGCGATAATACTGCCGGTTTTGTATCTCGAGTCATGGGCGGAGATCAGATACGGAGGAGAGACCATCATGCCCATCCAGGGATTGGGGCCCGTTACGGCCGATCCGTTCCTCCACGAGGTTTCCACGGAAGCGCTGTTGAAAACGTACGTGAACAGGGAATTGTTGTTGAAATCCTTGTGTTTCGCGGCATCGGGATCCGTGATATAAAGGGCCGCCCCGATTTTTCCGTTATCCGTGAGGTCGACGGATACGATCGCGCCGTTGGTATCCAGTGCGCGCCGCATACCACCCGGAATGACGATCATATTTTGCAACTTTGTGCCGCTGCCTGAATCCGGCACCTCTACCACACCCGCGGCGGGTTTGGGGCTGTTAAACCCAAGCTGATAGAACGGGTAATTCTTGGGATTTGCAAAGATATCTGTCCACATCGTCGGTGTAATTTCGATGTGCTGCACGGCCGGTTCGGTTTCCGGCGTGGCTGCGCCCGCGCGCATGCGCAGGAGTGTGATTCGATCATTTCCCGCGGCATTCGGGCCATGGTCGATTGTCTCCCGGTACCAGAAGAATTTGGGTGCGTCGGGAATGCTGATATCCATCATGTAAATCCCGTTGCCGGCTCTTCCCAAAGTAGAGAAGAGATATGTCCCCCAACCCGTTCCGTCTCCTTTCAGGTCGAAATGCCACTTCGTCAAGGTGCCGTCCAGTAAATAGGCGGGGCGGGAGCTGATCGGTATATCATCGCTGGAGAGCGTCAGATATTCATCCGCGTCGATCCAGCGTTTCTGCTTGGCGGGGTTCTCCGTTAGTTTGATGGTGGGAAGGCGCGAGGGGATCAGCACCGGTGGCGGAACAATGGCCATTTCCTCGAGCGTTGCCGAGTTTTGCCCGGCCGTGGGGTTGATGACGTGCAGGATGCCGTCGTTTGTTTGAGCGTAAACTCTTGTTTTTAAATTTTTCCGATCGATATGGGAAGCCCATTCGTTGAAACCGGGCAACGAGTTGACGACTGTCGGCGGGCCCGCGATCACGGTTCCGGACTGTCCGAAATCCGAAAGGAGGTAGCGGCGCCGGGACATATTGTTGTCCACATAGGAGACCTCGTACCCGTACAGCCAATTCGCCATGGCCCTCGATGGGTGAATTTTCCCGGAGAACGTGTTGCCGGGGATATTGGAAACGTCCATCGACGCGATATGTGCCGCGGTAAGCCCCATCAAAGAGGCGAGGGGGTGTTCGCTCGCATCGGTCATGCTGCCTGTAAACGCGATATTGCTGAAAGCGGTGCCTTGCCAGTAGTAAAGTTTTCGGTTGCCCGTCGGCGTGCCCGCCGGTGTGTTGTAGAGCAAATTCTTGTTGAGTTCCCATTTCTCCGTAGTGATCAATTCACCGGTGCTATCGTCCGAAGTGACCTCGTAACGTCTGAGCGAACCTTCCCACTGGTCGTAAAGGTTGATGCGGTAGGTTGCTGCGAACAGGTTGAATGCGTCGCCCGTCTGGTCCTCCAGCGAACTGCCTTCGAGCATTGGCCCTCTGGCGGGCTGGATATCGTTGTTGATACGTACGAGGATGGCCCGCAGCGCGGCGATCAAACCGGGAACGTCGTTGGCGAAGTATGCGCTTGCACTGCCGTTGCCGGGGTCGCCCCTCCTCGCCATATCGTTGAGGCGGTCTCGAAGCGGTTGAACGGCCGGGTCTGTCGGGTCGACGAAGCCGACGACCAATGTGCGGACACCGTCATCGAGTTGAATCTCCTCGAAGGTGCTCGATCCATTGTTGCCGGGGCCGTATTTTACGAATTTCGTCAGCTTGTTGTTCTTCGTGTGATTATACAAATCTTCGACTGCCTTGGCAGCACTGTAGTCTGCCGTGCTGTCGTCGCCGGCTGTGAAGATGACGACCCAGTTTTTTTCGCACGGGTCTTTCAAAGGGAAGGAGACTTCTGGTGCCACGCTGACGTTATATGCATCCCCCGGCGCGTTGCCGATGTTCTTAACCGGTGGAGAGAAGAAATCCAAGATGGTCCCCAGCGCTTCGCCGGACTGCGGTTTGAAGTAATTGAAGCAACTCGTGCGCGTGCTACTGTTTGCGCTCGTTCTTACGTGAGTATTGTTAGCGAGTGTTCGGTGGGAGAAGATCACCCCTGCATGGTTCAGAGGGGGGGAACTTTGATCGGACATATTCAGGAGCGTGGCTCGCGACAGTTGCGGGTGTCCCGGATAAATCGCTGTACTCAGGAATGTTTTGCCGTCGGCAATCAATTCGGGGTTTCTGAAATAGTAAGGATCTGGGAGCGCGTAATTGCTGGTGTTGGTGATATCCTCCAAGCCGTCCAGCCAAAGGCGGAACCTTGCAATGTGCGCGTCGGAATATTCCTGGATCGGAAGGCGCAGATAGGCACGATTGATCAACCTCCACGTAGCGCTGCCGTGTGCAAGGTCATAGTAGTCGCGGTCGATGCCCCAGTGGCAGGCGGTGCTGTTTCCATAACCGGTGCTGCCCGACAGGCCTGTCGCCCAGGAGGGCCCGGTGCCGTTAGTGTATTCTGGGTATGAGCTGCTTACTCCGTATGGGGAATCCTTATAGAAGTCGGCGATATAGGACGAGCTTTCGGAGTTCATTTCTTGGAATGTCGTGGCCATACCGATGCGCAGATTTTCGAGGAGAACCGTGTCGGAAAGGACACGCCACATGACGAGCTTCATCTTGTACATGCGGCTGTCGTTGGGCACGAGGTCGTTTCTCGTGAAAGTACCCGGATGTCCATTCTGCCAGTAATTTTGATTTTTGAAAACAAGGGCGTACGGTGCCGGTCGATTCTTGATTGTTCCGGTCATGGTGGATGTCAGCAAATTGTTCTCATGATCGAACGGCGAGTAATAATTGTAAAGGTGTTGGTTCAAGTCGATATTGCCCGGGCTGACGTTGTTGGCGTCGCCGTCGGTGGTGTCGTTATCTTCGCGGCCGTAACGCGAGGCGCCGAAGGAAGCTGAATTGTTCTTGCGCAGGCCAAGCCCGCCATGGCCGTACGTGCAATCATACAGCATGGCGTTGGCCGCCGCCCGCGTCGTGACGTTCACACCCCACTCCGGCATCGTTCCCTTGGGAGTGAATGTCATTGGTGATCCGGTATCAAGCAGGAATAAAACGTTTGCCTTCGAAGCGCCGCCTCCTTTGGCGTCCGTTTCTTCCAAGAAAACGTCTTGTTTCAACGGGGCGGTAATTTCCATCGGAAGTGTAATTGCCCAGGCCCTGTTGATGTGCAGAACGCCGGCGCCCGCGAGGATACTCAATGTCACGATTCCCAAGGTACCGAACAACAATTTGAACGCGGTCTTTTTCGTGTGATTGTTCATCGTCCGTGCCTCCTTTGAAATTTTCTTAAGCATGATTATTTTTATGACATGTTGGACTGGATTACGACGGAATCAACGAATTTCTCCAAAGTGTTTCCGCGGTGGTCGGTTATCGTCAGCGTTGCGCGTATTAAATACACACCGGCATTGGAGGCCGAAGAGCCGCCGATGGTGCCGCTTCCAGGGTCATCCGGCGCCAAAGAGCCCCCCTGGTTCCATTTTTGGCTTCCTTGCAACTGTAGCGATGGGGGAAGCCTGCGAATTACTGCCTCATCCGTGATCGCTACTTTTGAAGCGTCGTACTCGGCATCGAAAATGCTGATGGTCAATCTTCCCTCCCGTGCTCCCAGCGAGTGACGTTCTCTGTCTGTGAGGAGTCGATCGACAACAACCCCATCTTCTATCAGAAGCATTGCCAGTGTTTCGATGTTGCTTGTCGCCCCCGGTTTGTCCATCCACCTGGGCGGGGGATCCTCGTTGTTCATGCGCTCCTTCAGAATCGCTTTGCCGTGCTCGACGCCTTGCTGCATGATGTTGTACCCCACGTTTTCCGCCACCATGACGGTCCTGGAACCCGCGGACGTCGAAGCGATGTGCATTGCGCCGGCTGCCAACACCACACCGATCACCGACAGCATAAGTACCGTCAGCAGGGAAAAACCGCGTCTTGCCCTTCTTACCCCTCTTCGCATCAACCGCTGCATCTCCTTTCGTCGATACCGATCGCACGGTTTCCCGGCGCTAATATTCGCCCGCTTGCCAATACGAGACAACAGAGGGAGTGAATTTCTCTCTGTCGGGTAAGTATAAGTTGTGCACGGGAATCCCACAATAATCCGATATTCCCATTTTTCCCTCGGTTTTTGCAAAAACATGTCACAGGAAGGCAAAATAAATCGAGATTTGTCACTTTCGGAGGGCGTATTGCCGCTCCACATGTGTTTGGGCCGCCGTGGCCGAGCGATCGGAGGGCGGCGATTCCGTGTGGGGCGGTGCCGTTCGCGCGCTTCCCGTCCGGCGAAGCGCGCCGGTGATTTGACTTGTCCCGGCGCACTTCGTGCGATCGCTTCCGCGTGGATGCTGTCTGTCTATTTGTGCGTGGAGTGGTAGAGAACCTCCAGCCCCTGCGCGTTCAACTCGATTTCCATCTGGAAGACGCGGGGAACGTCGCTCTCGGAGATCGTCCAGGCCTGCGCGCGCCGCTCCTCCCGGAAAATGTCGAGGACGCGTTTGCGCAGCTGCGCGCCGTCGCCCCGCACCTCCTCGGCGAGGGCGACGTAGGCGTCGATCTGTCGGTGAAGGTCTTGTGCGGCCTGTGCGATGTTCTTCACCGGGCCGAAGTGCGTCAGGAAAACGGCGTCCGGTTGCAAGGCGACGATCCGGTCGATGGACGCCTTCATCGCCTCCGGGTCGAACTGCACGGGAGAGGTGGTCGGGACGATCGCTTCGCGCCCCGGCTGGCCGACGTTGGGGTAGGAGATGCCGAAGGTGTCCCCGGCGAAGACCGCGTTGGCCGACTTGTCGAAATAGGCCAGATGGTGTTTTGCGTGGCCGGGGGTGTCGAGGCAGACGAGGGTGCGCCCGCCGAGCCGGATCTCCTCTCCGTCCTGCGGCTGGATCACGCGATCCTCCGGGACGGGGACGAGTTCGCCGTACATGCGCTCCGTCTCCTCGGGACCGTAGACTTCCCGCACACCCGCCATCAGCTTTTCCGGGTTGATCATATGGCGTGCGCCGCGCGCATGGACGACCAGCTTCGCGTTCGGGAACTCCTGCATGTAGCGTCCCGCTCCGCCGGCGTGGTCGAGGTGGACGTGGGTCAGGAGCACGTAGTCGATCTCGTCGGGCGCGATGGAGAGTTCCGCCATCGCCTCCCGCAACGGAGCGAGCGAGCCGTTGTGCGCCGTGTCCACGATGCCCGTACGCCCGCCGTCGCGGATTATGTAGACGATCGCCAACTCGTCCCGTTCGTAGCCGGAGTCCACTCCGTAAATTCCGTTGCCGTAATCGAAGATCATACAGTTACCTCCAGGTTTCTCCGTGTCGGAGCGAATTGCCGTATTTTCGGCCATTGCCGCGCTTTTGCCGTATTGTATCACGGATGCCGCGCATGACAATCCGGCGCGCCGGTCCAGCGGGCGACCTCGTGATCCATGGCGAGTGCGAGCCATGATTCGAGGCGCAACTCCTCCGGGCGCGAAAGGGGCGGAAGGGCGTGTGCCGCCAACGTCTCGGTCGTTGCGGCTTTCGATACGCCGAAGGCCGCGCTCCAGTTGTTGATCAGGGTCTTGCGGCGCTGCGCGAAAGAACCCTGCAGCAAGCGCCTCCACGCCCTGTCCCTCGGCAAATGGACGTTGTCCCCGGACAGGCGGATCTCGACGATCGCCGAATCGACGCGCGGCATGGGGGTGAAGGCGCCGCGCGGGACCTTTCTGCCCACGGTCGCCGAACCCATCGCCGCCAGCGTGATGCCGAGCGGGTTGCTCTCCCGCACGCCCGCGCCCGACACGATGCGGTCGGCGGCTTCCTTCTGAACCATCAGGAGATAATAATCGGTTCCACGGCCGGAAAAACTCTCCAACAACCGCCAGAGGATGGGTGTCGTAATATGGTAGGGGAGGTTCGCCACGACCTTGTCCGGCGGAGAGGCCAGCGTTCCGTAGTCGAACTGCACCGCGTCGGCCCAGTGCAGGGCGAGGCGGCTGTCCGTCGCCGCGATCGCCTCCAGGTCCGGGCGCAGGCGCGTGTCGATCTCGACGGCATCCAGGTGCGCGCAATCCGCCGCGAGCAGGGCCTTCGTCAAAAAGCCGCCGCCCGGCCCGATCTCCAGGACGGTGTCCGCCGATGCGATGCCTGCGCGTTTCACCATCCATTCCGTGACGGACGTGTCGCGCAGGAAGTTCTGCCCCAGATCGGTGTTGTGTCGAAAAAATGTTTTGCCGCAAATGCTGTTAATCTCGATTCTCTCCCTGCCATACGAATTTACCGGGTTTTTCGCCCACGGTATTGTAGCACGGAAGAGGGGGGATGGTACTTCTCCGTCAATGGAGTTCCCCGATTGTGGCCGATGCCTCTCCCTTGCCTATACCGCCGTCTCCCGCCTCGTCTCCGGGAAGATCTCCACCACGCGCTCGAGGATGCCGTTCAGGGCGGCGATGGCCGTGCCGTAGTTGGTGATCGGCACGTGTTCCGCGCCCGCCTGGATGAGGCGGCTCATGAGCTGTTTGCGGGTGAACATGCAGGCGCCACAGTGGAGGATCAGCGCGTATCGGGCCAGATCCTTGGGGAAGTCCTGTCCGCAGGCGATGTCGACGGTCAGGCCGGGGCCGACTTTTTGGCGCAGCCATTGGGGGAGCTTCTCGCGACCAATGTCGCCCTCCAGCGGGTGGTGGGTGCAGGCCTCGGCGATCAGTACGCGGTCGTGCTCCGTCAGCGACCCGATGCGCCGCGCGCCGTCGACGAAGGTCGCCAGGTCGCCTTTGTAGCGGGCCATGAGGATCGAGAACGACGTCAGGGGGACGCGCCGGGGCAGGATGGCATCGACTTCGGCGAATACCTGGGAATCGGTGACGACGAGGTCGGGGTCCCCGTTTAACGAGGAGAGCAGGATTTCGAACGTGCGCGTCGTGGAGGTCAGCGCCAGGCCGCCGTGATCCAGAATATCACGGATCGTCTGCACCTGCGGCAGGATCAGCCGTCCTTTGGGGGCCTGGATGTCCTGCGGCGCGACGAGGGCGACGCGGTCGCCCGGCCGGATCAGGTCGCCGAGGATCGTCTCGCGCTCGAAGTCCGTCGGCGCGGTCCGGACGATGGCCTCCAGCAGGGAGCCGCGCCCCGCGCCCGTCTTTGTCGATACGGCGGCGAAGGGGATTTTCATGCGCGCTTCGAGCGCGCCGCGACGATTCTCGGCCTCGTCCGGGGAGAGGCGGTCGATTTGGTTCAGGACGCCGAGAACCGCGATGTCCTTGCGGCGAAGCTCTTCGACCCACGCGAATTCGAGCGGGTCCGTGGCGTCGATTTCCGACGCGTCCGCGGGGACGACCAGCAGGGCCAGGTCCGTCCGTCCCATCATCTCCCGGGCTCGTTCCACGCGCATGTGCCCGAGGTCGCCCTGGTCGTCGAGCCCGGCCGTGTCGATGAAGACGACCGGCCCGAGGGGGAGCAGTTCCATATTCTTCAACACCGGGTCCGTCGTCGTCCCCGGCGTCGCGGAGACGAGCGCCGTCTCCTGTCCCGTCAGCAGGTTGATCAGGCTGGATTTTCCGGCGTTCCGACGGCCATAGACGCCGATGTGCAGGCGGTTCGATCTTGGCGTAGCCTCCATTTTATCAACTCCCCGACCAAAGATATCGTTTCATTTTAAATCCCTTACAGGCCTTGTCGAATGGCGTATTTCGATAATTCAAGCAGTAAATCGATGGAAATGGACAAATATCGATGATATTTTCGTGTAACCTAGAATATTCCCGATACATGATTCTTGAGTTTATGGGCAAAGATGGTTAAACTTTTCTCGCATGATTTAGCACTCGCGTTCGATGAGTGCTAATACAAAATAAAGAGAATGTTCGAGGAGGTAACTCACATGAAACTGAAGCCACTGGGTGATCGTATCGTCGTGAAGGCCGCGCCCCACGAGGAAATGACGAAGGGCGGTCTCGTCCTGCCGGACACCGTCAAGGAGAAGCCGGTCGAGGGCATCGTTGTCGCCGTAGGCGCCGGGAAGATCATGGACGACGGCAAGCGCCAGCCGATGGATCTGAAGGTCGACGACCGCGTCATCTACAGCAAGTACTCCGGCACCGAGGTCAAGCTGGACGGCGAGGAGTTTCTCGTGTTGAGCGAGCGCGACGTGCTCGCGGTCGTGGAGAAGTAATCGAGCGCGGAGCACCCGCTCGAAGCCGCGCGACGCTTTTCTTTTATCGATACGCGAACTGATCATTAAGGAGGATACGAACAATGGCAAAGATTCTGCTCTTCAAAGAGGAAGCCCGCCGTGCGATGGAGCGCGGCGTCAATAAAGTCGCCGACACCGTCGGCATCACCCTCGGCCCCAAGGGCCGCAACGTCGTTCTGGAGAAGAAGTTCGGCTCGCCGACCATCACCAACGACGGCGTCACGATCGCCAAGGAGATCGAGCTCGAGGATCCGTTCGAGAACATGGGCGCGCAGCTCCTGAAGGAAGTCGCCTCCAAGACCAACGACATCGCCGGCGACGGCACCACCACCGCCACCGTCGTGGCCCGCGCCATGATCCGCGAGGGCATCAAGAACGTCGCCGCGGGCGCCAACGGCATGCAGCTGCGCAAGGGCATCGAGAAGGCCGTCGACCTCGTCGTCGACGAGCTGAAGGATCAGTCCGTCACCGTCAAGGAGCACGAGATGATCGCGCAGGTCGCGTCCATCTCCGCCAACGACAAGGCGGTCGGCGAGCTGATCGCGCAGGCGATGGGGAAGGTCGGCGAGGACGGCGTCATCACCGTCGAGGACAGCCAGTCCGTCGGCACCGCGCTGGAGATGGTCGAGGGCTTGCAGTTCGATAAAGGCTATATCAGCCCCTACATGATCACCAATCCCGACCGCATGGAGGCCTCCCTCGACGACGCCAACGTCCTGATCGTCGACGGCAAGATCTCCAACGTCAAGGATATGCTCCCCGTTCTGGAGAAGGTCGTGCAGACCGGCAAGCCCCTCCTCATCATCGCCGAGGATGTCGAGGGCGAGGCGCTGGCGACGCTGGTGGTCAACAAGTTGCGCGGCATCCTGCAGGTCGCGGCCGTCAAGGCCCCCGGCTTCGGCGACCGTCGCAAGGCCATGCTGCAGGACATCGCCACCGTCGTCGGTGCGAGGGTCATCAGCGAGGAAATCGGCCTGAAGCTGGAGAACGCCGACCTCACCATGCTGGGCAAGGCCAAGCGGGTACGCGTCGGCAAGGAAGAGACGACGATCGTCGAAGGCGCGGGCGATCCCCAGGACATCAAGGACCGCGCGGCGCAGATCCGCAAGGAGCTCGAGGATTCCACCTCCGAGTACGACAAGGAGAAGCTGCAGGAGCGCCTGGCCAAGCTGGTCGGCGGCGTCGCGGTCATCCAGGTCGGCGCGGCGACGGAGACGGAGCAGAAGGAACTGAAGCACCGCATCGAGGACGCGCTCAACGCGACCCGCGCGGCGGTCGAGGAGGGCATCGTCGCCGGCGGCGGCGTGGCGCTCGTCCAGTGCCTCCAGCCCCTCGACAAATACATCGGCGAGCTCGAGGGCGACGCCAAGACGGGCGCGTCCATCGTCCGCCGGGCGCTCACTGAGCCGCTGCACCTGATCTCCTCCAACGCGGGGATGCAGGGTGATGTGGTGGTCGAGAAGGTCATGACCCTGAAGAAGGGCGAGGGCCTCGACGCGGCCAAGGGCGAGTACGTCGACATGGTCAAGGCCGGTATCATCGACCCGGTCAAGGTGACCCGCAGCGCCGTGCAGAACGCGGGCTCCATCGCCGCGATGATCCTCACCACCGACGTCCTCGTGGCCGACAAGCCGGAGAAGAAGGACGGCATGCCCGGTATGGGCGGCATGGGTGGTATGGGCGGCATGGGCGGCATGGGCGATTTCGACTAGACGCGAATCGACACGGTATCACCGCATGCTGAGAGGAGCGCCGCGCGATGCGGC
>DAIRUD010000021.1:0-14798 GCA_036803565.1 Synergistaceae bacterium
CCCAAGTCCGGCGAGGTCCGCACCGTCGCCGCCGCCGGGATGTCGGTACAGGCGCTCTCCGCCTATCTCGGGGCGGATCTTTTGATGTCGAAGAGCGTCGCGGGCGACGACGGTCTAGCGGAAATACCGGAAGCGATGGGCGGGACGGATGATGCCGATTTGTG
Source organism: Synergistaceae bacterium (assembly GCA_036803565.1). Taxonomy (GTDB): domain Bacteria; phylum Synergistota; class Synergistia; order Synergistales; family Synergistaceae; genus DAIRUD01. The sequence continues at coordinate 165 of DAIRUD010000021.1, forward strand.
AGGCGTCATGTAAAATGAGGATGGGATGATGCCCAGGGAAGGGAGCAGCGTTTTTGCATGAAGCAGCAATCCGAACAACCCTTTGTTCACCTGCACGTACATAGCGAATACAGCCTGCTGGACGGCGCCAACCGTTGCGCCGACCTGGCGAAGGCCACGCGGGAGATGGGCATGGGGGCGGTGGCCCTCACCGATCACGGCGTGATGTACGGCTGCGTCGATTTTTATAACGAATGCAGGAAGAACGAGGTCAAGCCGATTATGGGGTGCGAGGTCTACGTCGCGCCCAGCGGGCATACCCGCAAGGAAGTGAAGGAACAATATCACCTCATCCTGTTGGCGGAAAACGACGAGGGTTACCACAACCTCATGCGGCTGGTCTCGACGGCCTGCACGGAGGGGTTCTACTACAAGCCGCGCATCGACCATGATCTGCTGGCCCGCAACAGCCGCGGGTTGATCGCCTGTTCCGCCTGCCTGGGCGGCGAGATCCCGGCCCTGATCATGGCGGGCGACGAGGAGGGCGCGCTCTCCCGCGCGATGCTCTATCGCGACATGCTGGGCAAGGACAACTTTTTCCTGGAGATCCAGGGCAACGCGATCCCCGAACAGGCGACGGTCAACAAGGCCCTTGTGGAGATGGCGCGCCGCCACGACTTTCCGCTGGTGGCGACGAACGACGCGCACTACATGCGGCGGGAGGACGCCGCTTGGCACGACGTCCTGCTCTGCGTGCAGACGAACAGCAACGTCAACGACCCGAACCGCTACCGGTTCACGGGGGACGATTATTATTTCCGCTCGCCGGAAGAGATGTGGGCGATCTTCGGCGGCGAGACGCCGGAGGCTCTGACGAACACCGTGCGCATCGCCGAACGCTGCGACGTCGACCTCACCTTCGGCACCTACAGCCTGCCGATCTACGAGATACCGGAGGGCGAGACGCTCGCTTCGCACCTGCGCAACATCGCCTACGCGGGCCTCGCCCGGCGGATGGGCGGGGAAATCCCAAACGCGTACCGCGAGCGGTTGGAGTACGAGCTGGGCGTGATCGAACAGATGGGTTTTCCCGGTTACTTCTGCATCGTCTCGGATATCATCGCCGCCGCGCGGGAGCGGGAAATCCCGGTCGGCCCCGGACGCGGTTCGGCCGCCGGGTCGCTGGTCGCCTGGTCGCTGCGCATCACGGACCTCGACCCGATTCACCACGGGCTGCTCTTCGAGCGCTTCCTCAACCCGGAACGGATCAGCATGCCCGATATCGACACGGACATTTCCGATAAGCGCCGGGACGAGGTCATCGCCTACATCGTCGAGAAATACGGCGCGGACCACGTCGCGCAGATCATCACCTTCGGGCGCATGATGAGCAAACAGGCCGTGAAGGACGTCGGGCGCGCGCTCGGCATGCCCTATGCGGATGTCGACCGGGTGGCCAAGCTGATTCCCGACCCCCTTCGCTCCGGAATCAAGAGCATCCCCGAGGCGCTGGCCAAGACGCCGGACCTCAAGGCCGTCTACGAAGCCGACGCGCAGGTCGGGCGCATGCTCGACATCGCCAGCCGCATCGAGGGGCTGGCGCGGCATTGTTCGCAGCACGCCGCGGGCATCGTCATCACCCCGGAGCCGACGGTGGAGATGGTGCCGGTCACCCGCATCGGCGACAGCCAGATCGTCACCCAGTTCTCCATGGAACCGGTGGAAAAGCTCGGCCTCGTCAAGATGGACTTTCTCGGCCTGCGCACGCTCTCCATCCTGGAGGGCGCGCTGGAGAACATCAAGGCGAGCGGACACCCGCCGCTCGACCTCGGCGGCATCCCTATGGGGGACAAAAAGACCTTCGAAATGCTGCGCAACGCGGATACGCTCGGTGTCTTCCAGCTGGAATCCGGCGGTATGCGCAACCTGATTCGGCGGTTGAAGCCGGACCGCTTCGAGGACCTGGTGGCGCTGATGGCGCTCTATCGGCCCGGACCGCTGGAGAGCGGCATGGCCGATCAGTACGTGAAGCGCAAGCACGGGTTGGAACCGGTGGAGTATCCGCACCCGCTGCTGGAGGAGGCGCTTGCCGAGACCTACGGGGTTATCCTCTACCAGGAACAGGTCATGCAGTGCGCCGCGCGCCTCGCCGGTTACTCGCTGGGCGATGCGGACCTGCTGCGCCGCGCCATGGGCAAGAAGAAGGTCGAGGTCATGGCGGCGGAGCGCGCCAAGTTCGTCGCCGGAGCGGAGCGCAACGGCGTCGCCGCGGCGAAGGCGGGGGAGATCTTCGACATCATCGAGAAGTTCGCCGGATACGGCTTCAACAAGTCGCACAGCGCCGCCTACGCCCTCATCAGCTACCAGACGGCGTACCTGCGGGCCCACTACGGCGCGGAGTTTCTCGCCGCCTACCTGTCCGCCCTGACCGGCGCGAAGATGGACGTGCTCGGCGGCTACATCGGCGAGGTGCGCGCGCTGGGGTACGAGGTCGCGGCCCCCGATATCAACCGCTCCCGCGCCGACTTCACGGTGGCCGACGGCGTCATCCTCTTCGGCCTCTCCGCCGTGGCCAAGGTCGGGGCCGCCGCGGTCGAGAGCATTCTGCAGGCCCGGGATGCGGGCGGTCCCTTCCTGTCCCTCTGGGATTTCGTGTCGCGCGTGGACCTGCGGACGGCCAATCGCGGCGTGGTGGAGAACCTGGTGAAGAGCGGCGCGTTCGCCGGTGTCGAGCCCAACCGCAGGAAGATGCTGGAGGCGCTGCCCATGATGCTGGAGGCGGCGACGCGCCGAGACGAGTGCGCGAACCAGCGTTCGCTCTTCGACGACAGCACGGAGGCGGACCTCGTGCCGGAGATGCCGGACGTCCCCGACTACGAGCAGCGGCAGCTGCTGGAGTTCGAACACGACGCCATGGGTATCTACATCTCCGGGCATCCCTACGACGCTTTTCGGGACGACGAAAGCCGCTATGCGACGTGCGCCGTTCACGACCTCGCCTTCTGGCGGGAGGGCGGGGAGCCGCCGACGATCCTGGGGCTGCTCACGGAAACCCGTGAAAAATACACGAAGAAGGGGGACCCGATGGGGATCCTCCTGTTCGAGGATGCGGAAAGCCAGGTCGAGGTTGTCTGTTTCCCGAAACAGTGGCCGAACGTCAAACCTCTGCTCCAACCCGGTCAACCCTATGTCGTTACCGGTACGTTGCGGAACGAGGGGGAGATCTCGCTCATTCTGGACGAACTGGAGCCCCTGTCTGAAGTAAAGGCCAGGCGGCCGGGTGCGATGCGGATCCGCGTAGCGACGGAAGGTCTGCCCGACGATTTCTACGGTTCCCTCCACGCCGAACTGTCGAAATTCCCGGGCAACCAGCCGGTGTTGCTGGATTTACACATGCCCGACACGCAGGCCTTGCTTAAAATAAGGACGATCAAAGTAGCGGCGGTTCCCGACCTTGCGGAGCGGATCCATGCGCTCTCCGACGGGCGCGCCGCAGTCGTCTGCTGATGGAAGAGGTGAGGACGAATGGATGCACAGAAGTTCGACGATCGCATGTCCGAATGGGTCGGTGCGGATTACGTCGTGGTGCGGGCGGAGGAAAACGGCGTCAACGTCATCGGCTTGACGCGGGGGCCGGAGACGCGCTTTTCGCACACCGAAAAGCTGGACGAGGGAGAGGTCTGGATCTCCCAGTTCACCGAAAACACCTCCGCCGTCAAGGTGCGGGGGGCTGCGACCATCTATTCCAAGCACGGGGTCGTGCGCAGCGGGAGGTCTTAGCGGGGTGAGAAAGGTCAAGATCGTGTGCACGCTGGGTCCCGCGTGCGGCAGCGTCGAATTGCTTCGCGGATTGAAGGCGGCGGGGATGAATGTGGCGCGCTTCAACTTCAGCCACGGGGACTACGAGGCGCACGGTCGTATGCTGGACATGGTCCGACAGATCGAAAGCGAGGGCAACGCGCCGATCGCCACGATCCTCGACACGAAAGGACCGGAGATTCGCACCGCTTTGCTGGAGGGACATCAGCCCGTGGAGTTGCGGACGGACTCCCTCTTCCGGCTGGTCGAGGCCGACTGCGAGGGCAACGCCGAACGAGTGGGCATCAGTTACCCGAGGCTCTCCGAGGAAGTGGAGGTCGGGCAGGATATTTATATCGACGACGGTTCGCTCCACCTCAGGATCGAGGGCGTGGAGGCCGGGGAGATCGTCTGCCGTGTCCTGGTGGGAGGTATGCTGGGCGAACGGAAGGGCGTGAACGTACCGGGAGCGGAGTTGTCGGTGCCCACTCTTACGGAGAAGGATATTCGCGACATCGAGTGGGGGATGGATCATGATATGGACTATATCGCCGTCTCCTTCGTGCGTCGCCGCGAGGACATCATGCAGGTCCGGCGCGTGGTGGAGAACCACGGCGGCAGGCACGGGCAGATCAACATCATGGCCAAGATCGAAACGCTGCAATCGGTGCAGAACCTGGAGGAGATCGTCCAGGTCGTCGACGCGGTGATGGTGGCGCGCGGGGATCTGGGCGTCGAGATGCCGACCGAGGCCGTCCCCATGGTGCAGAAGAAGATCATCGAACTCTGCCGCCGCCAGGGCAAGCCGGTCATCGTGGCGACGCAGATGCTGGATTCGATGATCCGCAACCCGCGGCCGACGCGGGCCGAGGCCAGCGACGTCGCCAACGCGGTTCTGGACGGCGCGGACGCCGTCATGCTGTCCGGCGAGACGGCGAACGGCAAATACCCGCTGGAGGCCGTGCGCATGATGGACCGGATCGTCGTCAGCACGGAGCGGGAGGGGTTTGCCGCCAGCTGTGTCGCGCGCGACATCCCGGCGGCGGCCAGCGTCGCCGATTCCGTCAGCCATGCCGCGATGCAGGTGGCGGAAAAGCTCGGCGCGGCGGCGGTCGTCTCCCTGACCCGCAGCGGCAGCACGGCGCGGATGGTGAGCAAGTACCGCCCGCAGGCGGCCATCGTCGCCTCCACGCCCTTGCGCTCCACGTGGCGGGCGTTGACCCTTATGTGGGGCGTCCACCCGATCCTGACGGAGGAGCACAAGGACGCCGAGGGCGCCGTCGACGCGGCGATCGAGGCCATTCTCAAGGGCGAATATGTTTTGGAGGGGGACACCGTCGTCTTTACCACCGGTTTCCCGGTTTACGTCGCGGGAACGACGAACATGGTTCTCGTGCAGACCGTCGGCAGGGTGCTCTTTCGCGCGCCCTCGTTGGTCAAGAGCGAGGCGGCGGGCTTCGTCTGCACGGCTCGCAACGCCGAGGAGGCGCTGGAGAAGATGCAGCCGGGCAACGTGCTCGTGGTGCCGGAGACGGACCAGGGCTATCTCCCCGCCATGCGCAAGGCGTCGGCGCTGATCACCGAGGAACCCGGCGTGACGAATTTCACCGCGATGACCGCGCTGCAGCTCTGTATCCCCTGCCTGACCGGGGTGAGCGACGCCATACGCAAGGTGCGCGACGGCATGCTCGTCACCGTCGACGGCGTTCGCGGCGTCGTCTACGAAGGCCGCATGCGTACGCGCTGATTCGCGGTATGCCGCTTCTCGGTGCCCATATGTCCGTCGCGGGCGGGCTGTTCCGCGCCATCGAACGGGCGGAAGCGCTCGGCTGCGAGGCGATCCAGATCTTCACGCGCAATCCGCTGCAGTGGCATGGAAAGGCGCTTTCCTCCGCGGAGGTCGAGGCGTTCCGCCGCGCTTGGCTGTCCAGTTCCGTCGAGGTCGTGGTCGCGCATGCGTCCTACCTGATCAACCTGGCGGGGGATTCCCACGTCGCCCGCAGGAGCACGGACGCGCTCGTCGACGAAATATCCCGTTGCTATCAGCTGGGGATCGACGGCGTGGTCCTGCACCCCGGATCCGCCAAGGGCACTCCGCCGGACGACGCCCTGCGCCGGCTCGCGGAATCCCTTTCCGCGGTATTGGAGCGGACGCAGGCGGAGCCCGTCCCGATTTTCCTGGAGACGATGTCGGGGCAGGGCGACGTGCTCGGCGCGAACCTGGACGAGCTGACCGAGGTGATGGACCGTCTCGAGTGGGATTCCCGCCTGCGGGTCTGCGTCGACCTCTGCCACGTGTTCGGGGCCGGTTACGACGTCGCCGGAGAGGGCGGTTACGAACGGCTGGTATCCGCGCTGTCGCGCAAATTCGGGTTGGAACGCATCGCCTGCTGGCACCTGAGCGACAACCGGGGGACGCGGGGGAGCCGCGTGGACCGGCATGCGCATATCGGGCAGGGGGAGATTGGCGCAACGGCGTTCGGTATGTTAGTATCGGATGTACGATTTGCCCGCGTCCCCGCCATTCTGGAAACGCCGAAGGACGGCGTGGGGGACGAGGGAAACCTTGCCCTGCTCCGCAAGCTCAGAGGGCGGGAATAGCGCAGGAGGACGAATTGCCGTATATTAATTTCCGTTGGCAGGACCTGATCGACATCCTCGTGGTCGCCTTTCTCACGTATCGCATGCTGCTGTTCTTCGTGGACACGCGGGCGATGCAGCTGGTGCGCGGACTGCTGGTCATCGCGCTGGTGGGGGCGCTGGCCCGCACGCTGGAGCTCAACACCATCTCCTGGCTTCTCGGGCACCTGTTGAGCGCCTTCATCATCGCCATTCCGATCGTCTTCCAGCCGGAGCTGCGGCGCCTTCTGGAGGAGCTGGGGCGCGGGCGTCTTTTGCGCGGCAGTTCCAAGTCCGAGGAGTTGTTCGACGGGTACGCGGACGCCATGGTCAAGGCCATCAAATATCTGCAACACCATAAAATCGGCGCGCTGATCGTCTTCCAGCGCACCACCGGCCTCAAGGAGATCTGGCGCTCGGCGGTGCACCTCCGCTCCGAGATCACGCAGGAGCTGATGCTCTCGATCTTCTGGCCCAACAACCCGCTGCACGACGGCGCGGTGATCATGGACCGCAACTCCGTGATCGCCGCGGCGTGCTATCTGCCGCTCACGGACAACACGGACATCTCCCGCTGGTACGGAACGCGGCATCGTGCGGCGGTCGGGGTGACCGAGGTCTCCGACGCCCATGCGCTGGTGGTTTCCGAGGAGCAGGGGCATGTGTCGCTGGCCATCCGCGGGCGCCTTTCCCGGCCGTTGACCGACGAGCAGCTGACGCGCTTCGTGCACCGCTATTTCAACCCCGAGGGGGAGAACCTGACCCTGCTGCAGAAGCTCAAGCGGGAAATCTCCGCGCAGTGGCCGGGGGAGGAGCGGTAGCGCGATGAAAAAATGGTGGAAGCGGTTCCTGCGGTTGAAACTGCCCGTCGTCGACCTGTCCGACAGCACGAAGCGCACGAAGTGGTTCCTGCGCGCCGTCTCGCTGCTCTTCGCCGTGATTCTCTGGCTGTTCGTCACGTGGGACGGTACGACGTTCGGCGTGCGGGAGTTGAAGATCCCGCTCCGCTATCTGAACGTGCCCGAGGGGTATTCCCTCGCGAAGACGGTGGAGGAGGTCTCGGTGCGGATCGAGGGGCGGGCGGAGTTGCTCGACCTGATCAACCGCAACGCGGTCACGGCCGCCATCGAGTTGAAGGAGCAACAGCCCTTGGGCAAATTCACCTTCCCGGTCAATATCACCGCGCCGCAGGGGATGCGCGTCTTGGGTTGCAGTCCCGAATCGGTGGATGTCGAGCTCTACATGGTGATCTCGCGCACGATGAACCCCTCCCTGCAATTGCGCGGCGCGGCTCCCGAGGGCCTGACGCTGACCGACGTGCACATCGTCCCCGAAGAGGTGACGATCCGCGGCCGGGATTCCGAAGTTGTTGCCGTGAAGCGGGCGGTGGTGTATGCTACCGAGAGCGAAATCCGCTCGGGGGGCAAGGCGTTGCCGGTGACGCTTCTCGGCGACGAGGGCGAAATCGAAGGGCTGACGCCGGAACCGCGGACGGTTCTCGTCAGCGCGAAGCTGACGGAGGCGTCGGGGCGCATCCGCGTCCCCGTGCGCGCGTCGGTCGTCGGCGTTCCCGAGGCGGGCATGCAGGTCCGCAGCGTCACCGTGTCGCCGGATGTCGTCGTGCTGACGGGCCCGCGGAGCGCGTTGGAAAAGATCACCGAACTATCGCTCGACGAAATCGACATTTCCGGGAACGCGGAGACGCTGGATGTGGACATCCCGCTCGTCTCGCCCGCGCCCGGCGTCGTCGTGGCGGAGGAGCGCGTGAAGGTGCGGGTCGAGTTGCAGGAGATGGCCGAGGCCAAGACGTTCATGAGCGTGCCGATCCGCCTCTACGGACAGGGGGCGGACAGCGGTTGGAAACTGTCGCCGCCGAGCGTCGCTGTAACCGCGGAGCGGGAGATCCTGAACAGCCGTCCCTTCGACGAGAGCAATCCGCCCTTCGAGCTGTATGTGGATTTGACGAATATCGTTGCCGATCGCATCGCGCTGCCGGTTTTGGTGCGCAACGCCGCCAGCGGCGTCAGGGTGATTCGGATCGAGCCGCCGCAGGTGATGGTGGTGTCGGAGCCCTGATGATGGGATGCCGCGCCGCTTGACGACGGGAGGAGTGGATGTGATGTCGACCGGAGAACGTGTGAGATGCCTGTTCGGAACGGACGGGGTGCGGGACGTCGCCAATCGGGGGATCATGACGCCGGAGATGGCGTTGAACCTTGGGCGTTCCTTCGTCCTGTTCCTGATCGAGCGGGGCGTTCCCAAGCCGCGCATCCTCGTGGGCAAGGACACGCGCCGTTCCGGCGCTTTGATCGAGAGCGCGATGGTCTCCGGGATGATGTCCGCGGGAGCCAACGTGTTTCTGGCCGGCATCCTGCCGACGCCGGGCGTCAGTTATCTGCTGCGCGGCGGCGGCTTCGACGCGGGGGCGGTCATCAGCGCGTCGCACAACCCGGCGGAGTATAACGGCATCAAATTTTTCGACGCGCGCGGCGCGAAGCTGAGCGACGACGACGAGGCGAGCGTCGAGGAGTACCTGGGCGACGATCTGGTCGAGGAGTGGCGGCCGACCGGCGCCTCGATCGGCGAAACGCGGGATGTCCGTGCGGCCGGCGGCGGCTACGCCGATTGGCTGCGCGGGGAACTCGCGCGCGTCGGCCCCTGCGATTGGCCGTTGGCGATCGATGCCGCCAACGGTGCCGCGGCGGAGATCGCGCCGCGTGTCTTCGCCGACTGGCGGGGCGGCGTTTCCTTCTGCGGGGTGGATTACGACGGATTGAACATCAACGAGGGCGTCGGCGTCATGCATATGGCGCATCTGGCGAAAGAGGTGCGGGCGCACGGTGCGCGGCTCGGTTTCGCCTACGACGGCGACGCGGACCGCGTATTGCTCTGCGACGCCTCCGGGCGCACCATCGACGGCGACATTATGCTCTGGGTCGTCGCCCGCTTCCTGCGACGCGAGGGTGCCCTGGGCGGCGGCGTCGTCGCGACGGTGATGAGCAATCTGGCCCTGGAGGAAAAGCTGGCGGAGGAGGAGATTCCGGTGTTCCGCTGCCCCGTCGGCGACCGTTACGTCGTCGCCAAGATGCGGGAGACGGGGGCGAAGCTGGGAGGGGAGCAGTCCGGCCATATCGTCGCCTCCGACTACGTGGCGACCGGCGACGGCATCTGCACGGGCATCCTGTTCCTGCGGGCCTGCCTCGCGCTCGGACTCGATCCGGACGGCCTGGTGGACGCGTTCCCCCGATACCCACAAGTGTTGCGCAACCTCAAACTGGCGAACCGGGAGGATATTCTGGCGTCGCCGCGCCTGAAAGAGGCTTGCGCCTGCGCCGAGGCGAAGTTGGGCGGCGCGGGCCGGTTGTTCCTGCGCCCGTCCGGCACGGAGCCCCTGCTGCGCATCCTTGTGGAGGCCAGGGACGAGAAGCTGATGCATGCGGTCTGCGGAGAAATCGAGGAAGTCATCCTGGCGATCGGCGGTGATGCGAACCGATGAAACGAACCAAAAACGACCTGCGGATCTGCGTCTTTCCGGTCGCGGGCATCGGCTCGAAATTCATGCCCGCGACGAAGAATACCCCCAAGGAGATGCTGCCCCTCATCGATCGGCCGATCATCCACTACGGCGTGAGCGAGGCGGTCGACGCCGGGTGCAAAAAGATCGTCTTCATCACGGGCGCGGCGAAGGGCTCCATCCGCGACTACTTCAGCCCCAATCCCCAACTCGTGGCGATGCTGCGGAGCGAGGGCAAGGAGGAGGCCGCCGACGCGGTCGCGGCGATCAGCGACATGGCGGACTTCGCCTATGTGGGGCAGCCGTCCCCGCGCGGCGTGGGCGACGCCATCCGCTGCGCCGCCGCCGTTTGCTCCGGCGACGCCTATTTCGGGATCATCCTGCCGGACGACGTCATGCAGGGGGAGAAACCGGCGCTGCTGGAGCTGGACGAGGTCCGGACCGCGCGGGAGGGCAGCGTGATCGCGCTGGAGCGGGTGCCCGAGGACCAGTTGTCCCGCTACGGCGTCGCGGAGACCGAGGAGGTCGCCCCCGGCATTCACCGGATCCGTGCGTTGGTGGAGAAGCCCGGGCCCGGCGCGGCGGCATCGAACCTCGCGATCATCGGGCGGTACGTCCTCTCCTCGAAGATATTTCGGCATCTGGAGGCCCTCAAACCGGGTGCCGGGGGGGAGTACCAGCTGACCGACGCCATCAACGCGATGCTGGCGGAGGAGCCCGTCTGGGGCGTGGAGTGTGCCGCCACACGTTACGACTGCGGCACGATCCCGGGCTGGATCAAGGCGACCGGGGCGCTCGTGCGGAGACATCCCCTCTACGGACACCTTTTCGAAGACGACTAGGACGGGGGAGCTTGCTCCCTTGCAACCCTTCTCTCTTTGCGATACCTCAATGTCGGTCCGCTCTAGCCGGCGTATCCGCCCGTGTCGACGCTCTGCCGGATGTGCTCGATCGCGGCCTCGGCCGCTCGTTGCGGGTCCCCGGCGATGATGGCGTCGACGATGTCCCGGTGCCCCCGGTTGCTGATCGCGACGGATCGTTCGTCGATGACGAGCTGCTCCGCGTCCCTGTTGCGGAAGCCGCCCAGATAGAAGTCGTACAGCCGGAACCTCCAGAACACCTGCTTCAGCGCCCGGATCAGATAGCCGTTCCCGCACAGCTCCGCGATCTTCATGTGAAAGCCGCTGTTGATATAGTCGTACGTCTCGTAATCGCCCCCGCTGCTGTGAAATGCGATCTGCCTTTCGTACGATTCCTCCAGCGCTCCGATGTCGGCGGCGTCGTTGCGCCTTGCCAGTATGGATGCCGCCTGCGCTTCGAGCGACTCCCGAAAGGAGATGACCTGCAGGAAATCTGCCGGGGTCAGCGGCGGAAAAAAAACGCCGCGCTTATCCGGCACGCGCTCGAAAACCCCGTCGGCGACCATCCGGTCGAAGGCCTGGCGTACGGGCGTCCTGCTGATCCCAAGGCGCGACGCCATGTCCTGCTCGTACAGGATCGTGCCCGGCACGATTTCCTGCCGGTGAATGAACTGCATCATCCGTTCGACGGCGAGGCTGCTGGCTTTGCTCTTCGTGTTCGTCGTCATCGCACCATTCCGATCGTTTCGCCGCGGGGCGAAAATATGCGCGCCGCCGAGCGACGGCGCGCGCAACCGGCGTTGGCCGCCGGACCGGGTGTCAAGATGTCAAGATATGGCGCGTATCAGTCGAGCCGGTACTTGGCCTTGAGGCGCTTCAGCTCCCCCGATTTCTCCATCTCCCGGATGGCCTTGTTCACGGCCTCGAGAAACTCCGGATCGTTCTTGCGCATGGCGATGGCGATGCCCTCGTCCGGCTTGTTGACCATGATGCGGAAGGCGACCTTGAGGTAACCCTTGAACTTCTCGTTGTCGATGTAGCTGTTGCCGACGAACGAGTTGATGGCGATGCAGTCGTTGCGGTCCAGGACGACCTCACGGACGGCGTCGTCGTTCTTCTGGTAGCGCTTGATCTCCATCGGGATCTCCAGCTTCGAGACGTAGATGTCCTGCGTGGAGCCGATCTGTACGCCGACGCTCTTCCCCTTCAGGTCGTCCAGGCTCTTCATGCCGTCGTTGTCGTGCTTGACGATGAAGGAGGTCCAGCTGACGTTGTAGATGTCGGAGAAGTCCACCTTCTTCTTCCGCTCCTGCGTGTTGGCCAGGCCCGCGGCGATCATGTCGATCTTGCCCGTCAGCAACGCCGGGATCAGGCCGTCGAAGGCCATGTCCACGATCTTCAGTTCTTTGCCCATGTGCCGACAGACCGCTTCGCTGACCTCGATGTCGAAGCCGGTCAGTTGGTTGTTCTCGTCGTAGTATTCGAAGGGCGGGTAGGTGCCCTCCGTCCCCATGACGATGACGTCCTTTTCCATCACCGACGCGGCGAAGGCCGCGGCCTGTGCGACCAGCAGGCATGTGACTGCGAGAAAAAGCGCGATTGCCGTTCTCTTCATAGTAAAAATTCCTCCTTTTTGGGTATCGCCCATCCTACAGGTTTCCCTGCGGTTACGCAACGTGCCATTTTTTCTCGAGAAAACGGAGCCCCATGCTGGTGATCGTCGTGAGCACCAGATAGATCGCCCCGACGACGATGAACGTTTCGAACGACGCGTAGGTGACGCTCCGCACCTGCTGCCCCACCATGGTCAGCTCCGTGATGGCCAGGGTGGAGAGCAGGGACGACGACTTGATCAGGGTCACGAACTCGTTGCCGAAGGCGGGCAGCATGCTGCGCACCGCCTGCGGCAGGATCAGGAAGCGCATGGTCTTGAAATAGGACAAGCCCAGAACCGTCCCCGCCTCCCACTGCCCCTTGGGGACGCTCTCGATGCCGCCGCGCACGATCTCCCCCATATAGCCCGCCGAGTTGATCGAGAGCCCGATCACGCCCGACGCCATCGCGGAGAGGTTGATCCCCAGCGAGGGCAGGCCGAAGTAGATGAAGAAGAGCTGCGTCAGCGTCGGCGTCCCGCGGATGATGTAGATGTAACCCGCCGCGAGCAGCTGGATCGGCTTGAAGGGAATGACGCGCAGGATGCCCACGAGCAGGCCCAACGTCACGCCGATCAGCAGGGCCAGGAAGGATGTCTCGATGGTCACCAGCGTTCCGGCCAGGAACACGTCCATCTTGGGGAGCACGAGGGAAAAATCAAATTCCATCCGGACCGACCTCCCCTTCTTGCGGCGTTCTCCCCGCGGCGTTGCGGGGGTGCAGCATCCGCTGCAGAAATTGCTTGGTCCGCGCCTGTCGCGGGTTGCAGAAGAGGTTTTCCGGCGGGGCCTCCTCCACGATGCGGCCGCCGTCCATGAAGACGACGCGGTCGGACACGTCGCGCGCGAAGGCCATCTCGTGGGTGATGATCAGCATGGTCATGCCCGATTCGGCCAGCTTGGCGATGACGTCGAGAACCTCACCGACGAGCTCCGGATCCAGCGCACTGGTCGGTTCGTCGAAGAGCATGATCTTCGGGTGCATGGCCAGCGCCCGGGCGATCGCCACCCGCTGCTGCTGGCCTCCCGACAGCTTCTGCGGCCGGGCGTCCACCTTGTCGGCCAGGCCGACCTTGCCCAGCAGTTCGCGGGCCATGCCCTCGGCCTCCTGCCGCCCCATGCCCAGGATGTGCATCGGCGAGAGCGTGACGTTCTGCAGGACCGTCATATGGGGATAGAGGTTGAACTGCTGGAAGATCATCCCCACCAGGCGGGCGAGGTCGCTGTTCCTGTGCCTGCCCGTGGTGACCTCGACGTCGCAGACGCGGATCGTTCCGGCGTTTACCGCCTCCAAGCGGCAGATGCAGCGGGCCAGCGTGCTCTTGCCGGAGCCGCTGGGGCCGATGACGGACACGACCTCCCCCTCGGCGACGTCCAAGTCGATGCCGTCGAGTACCTGCTGCTCCCCGAAGGCCTTGCATAATCCCCTGACGGAGATGATTCCGCTGCTGCAGTCCGTGCTTTCCTGTGCCAAAATCCTTTTCCCCCTGCCTGCGCTACGACGGCGAACCGGCGAACGTTATTTCATGAAGTCGAAGGTGCCGCCGATACCCCTTTCCCGGGCGCGTTGCATGGCGACGGCGCCGACGGCGACGTCGATCGCGCCCATGCCGTTGGTGATGTTGATCACCCGGTCGGTGGGGGCAACCGTGACGGTCGCTTTCCCCGCCGCCAGGTCCCCGTGCCGCGCGGTGATGTTCTTCTCCGTGATCATCCCCCGGTCGGCGAGCTCCTTCAGGGCGCCGCGGTGCAGCGCCTGTCCCGTGTGCCCGGCGAAGATCTTGTCGGCGCTGAGGGGAACGGCCTCCTCGCACTCCTTGTAGGAGCCGAGGGGGCAGTAGAACATGCCGGGCTTGAACCAGTCGGCCTTGAAGAAGCCGTCCTGGGCGTGCGTCACGGAGACGACGATGTCCGCGCCCTCGGCCGCGTCCGCCGGCTTGTCCACGATCTCGATCGGCGCCTCGATGACGCCCCGCATGTCGGCGACGAACTTCTCCGCGTTGGCCCGGCTGATGTCGTAGACCTTGAGCCGGTCGACGTGATAGACGTTGGCGATGGCCTCGGCCTGGGTCCGCCCCTGCGCGCCCGCGCCGTACAGGCCCATGACGACGTTTTTCTTCTTGCAGGTGTAGCTGAGCGTGACGGCGTTCTGCGCGCCGGTCCGCAGGTCGGTGAGGTACCCGGCCTCGATGACGCCCAGGTAGTCGCCGTT
>DAIRUD010000022.1:0-14437 GCA_036803565.1 Synergistaceae bacterium
GCCCCCGGGGTCCTCGGCGCATACGATACAGGGCGTGTCGGGTTTTCTGCCCGCGAGAAAACGACCGAAGGCCTCCCGGACGGAATCGAACGTCGGATAATGATCGATATGATCCCAGTCGATGTTCGTCACCACGGAGACGCTCGGCGAAAACAACTCGAACGAGCCGTCGCTTTCGTCCAACTCGGCGACCATATGCGGCCCGTCGCCCAATTTCGCGTTGCATCCGATGTCCGACAGTTCGCCGCCGATGGCGACCGTCGGTCGGAAACCGGCGCGCTCCAGAATCAGGGACACCATGGAGGAGGTGGTCGTCTTACCGTGCGTCCCCGCTATCCCGATCCCCTGCCGCTCGTTGAAGATCAGGCGCAGGATTTCGGCGCGCCGGGCGACGACGATGCCGCGGCGTTTGGCCTCGATCAACTCGGGGTGATCCCGCGCGATCGCGCTCGTGTGAACGATCAACTCCGGGGAGAAATCGTCGAGATGCTTCTTGTGATGGTCCATCACGACATCGACGCCGTCCCGCCGGACCTTTTCCAAGTAGAACGTATTTTCGACGTCGCAACCGCTGACATCGTGCCCCATCGCGTGGAGCAACAGGGCGAGGCCGCTCATCCCTGCGCCGCCGACGCCCATCAGGTGAATTCGTTTCGGTGTCCCGATATCAAAAAAGGTTTCGTCCGGTGCCAACGAAAAACGCTCCCTTCACGATTCGAGCGAGTAATCCCACAATGCCTCGCAAATCCTCTTCTCTCGATTATACATCTTTTTCACTTCACATTTCTTGCCATGAACGAAAGAACGCAGGATATCGCATAACTTTCCCGCCAAATCGTCCACGGTCTCGCAGGCCTCGTCCCAGATCGCAACCGAGTGCGCCTGCGCCGCGGCGCGCGCATTTTTCATCTGGTGATCTCCGGCCGCCCCTCTCCAGGGAACGACGACGGTCGGCAGACCGCTCAACACCGCCTCCGTCAACGTCGATCCCCCGCCGCGCACGACCAGGGCGTCCGCCGCTCCGTAGAGCGGCGCCGGGTCCCAGCGCCGCGGCACATAAAATAGATTGTCACCTTTTTTTACCGGCCCGTCAACCTCCGGATGTACGACCAGAAAACAGGCGGTGGCAAAACAGGGGTTTTCGGCAAGCGCTTCCATCGCGCCGGAAAGGGTGCCGCTCCCGAGCGAGCCCGTCATGACCGAGACGATCGGCCCGGCGGGCGGAACATCCGGCAGCCCAAGGCGCGTCCAGGCCTCCGCCCGACCCATCGGCGAGAAACAGCGGACGGGAACCCCGATATGCCGATACCGCCCCGGCTTCAGCGGGTCGCAGACGGGCCAGCCCGTGGCGACGCGCACACCGAGGCGCGCCGCGCCGCGCGTCACCCTTCCCGCGTAAGCGTTCTGTTCGTGGATCAGCAGCGGTGTATTCCTCATCCATGCCCGCAACAGGAAGGGAGCGGAAAGGTAGCCTCCGAACAGAATACACACATCGGGCACCTCCCTCCGCAGAATCTTCCCGGCGGCGAAGACGCTCCGCATCAAGGCGAGGGAGCGCTTCCACGCCAAACCCCGCGAGGCGCCCGCAGGGGAGCCGTCCATCGACAGAAAAAGCGGAGCGATGGCGGCCGCGGCGTAAATTTCCCGCTCGATTTCGCGACTGCCGCAGACGTAACGCACCTCCACCGCGGGGTGTGCCGTCGCCGCCCATTTCCCGAAGGCGATCGCCGGCCAAATGTGCCCACCCGTCCCCCCCGCGACCAACAGGATTTTCCGCGGCGGCGTCATATCGCATCCGCAGGCCATACATCCTGTCCCTGGCTCGTTTCCTTGTGGATCCGTAGCAGGACGCCGACCCGCATCCACATCATCACCAGCGCGCTGCCTCCGTAGCTGAGAAAGGGGAGCGGCATTCCGGTCAACGGCACCAGATTGGTGACACCGGCGATGTTGATCGCCAGAGGCAACACGATTGTGAGCACAAGACCCCAGATGACGGCGGTCGAAAACCCCTCGGGCGCCCGGTTGTAGAGCGCCCGGCACCGCCCGACCCACATCAAGCAGAGGAGCAGTACGCCCAGCGTCCCCCACAACCCGAGCTCCTCGCCCAGCGCCGCGTAAATAAAGTCGGTATAGGCGGCGGGCAGGTAGTGCAGTTTCTGAAAGCCGTGCCCAAGACCGGAACCCCAGGCCCCGCCGTTGGCAAAGGCCACCAGGCCTTGAATCGTCTGGAAACCGGTGTCCAACGGATCCATCCAGGGATCGAGAAAGGCGCGGACGCGGCGCATCCGATACGGCTCCATCAGGATGAAAAAACCGATCAGCCCCACGCCGACGGCCCCCGTAAGAATCGGGTACTTCCATCCGAAACGCTCCACGTACATTCCCATACAGATCAACAGCAGCAGGATCGTAGAGCCGAGGTCCGGCTGCATCAGAAGCGGAATCACGGAGACGACCAGAAGCATCATGGTCACGCCGAAACACCGGTCCGGATTGTTCTCGTGGCGCACCGATATCCGCGCGACGACAAATACGGCCGCAAAGGCCATGATCTCGGCGGGCTGGATGGAGACCCCGGCGACCCGCAACCAGCGATGCGCCCCACCGACGGCCGTACCAACCCCCGGCACCTTCGTCAGCAGGACCAGAATGAGCGAGGAAAACCAGAGCAGGCCGCACACGCGATACCAGAAGCGCATCGGCAGCCCGTACGTGAAAAGCATGGCGCAGATACCGAGCATCAGCCATTTCAACTGTTTCGACCCCATGGTAAAGGGCGTCCCGGAGAGGTCGAAGGACATCGGGCTGGTCGTCGAGGTCACCATCAGAATACCGATACAGCTCAGGATGAGCGGAATCAGCCAGAGCAGCGGGTCCACCCTCGGACGGGCCGCCGCCCCCCCTCCAACCTCGATCGTCCTAGCCATCCATTCCACCCACGATCCTTCGCACGAGCGAGGCGAAATGGTCTCCGCGCTCTCCGTAGTTCTTGTACGCATCCCAGCTGGTACAGGCGGGGGAAAGCAGGACGACGTCGCCATCCACAGCGACCGCGGCGGCATCCCGCACGGCCCGCTCCATGCTTCCGGATACGGCGAAGGCCTCGTATCCGCCCGCGATGAGCGCCTCCGCGATCTCCGCCGCCGCCTCGCCGACGAGAAGCGCTTTTTTGGCGTACCTGCGGAGCGGCTCCAAAAGCGTGGCGTAGTTCTCTCCCTTTCCCCGTCCCCCGAGAATCACGATCTTGCTGCCCTCGATCGAGGAGAGCGCGGCGATCGTCGCGGCGATATTGGTCCCCTTCGAATCGTCGACGTAGCGAATACCGCCCCGCTCCAGCACGAGCGCACAGCGGTGCGGCGGCGGCGAGTAGGCGGAAAGGCGGCGGCGCGCGGCGGCGCGATCCTCGTCGCACAGGGCGACGACCGCCATGCTCATGGCGACGTTCTCCAGGTTGTGAGAACCGAGCAGCGCCGTCTCGTCGAAACGGTATAGCTCTTCGTCGGCGAGCGTCGCCAAACGGCGGCGGGAATCCAGAACGATGCGGTCCTCCCGCTGCGCCGTGTCCCAGCCGAGAAAATACGCGCCCGGCCGTCTCGGTTGCAGCACGCCGGCATCCCGCTCCTGAACGATCGAAAAACCGTCCCCGTCGACGAAGGAGAGGATGCGTGCCTTCGCCGAGATATAGTTCTCATACGAGCCGTGCCAGTCGATATGATCGGGGGCCAGGTTCGTGACCACCGCGCCCGCCAGTCGGGCGGCGCTGGCCCAGTGCAGCTGGAAGCTGCTCAGCTCCGCCACGATGTAGTCGAAATCCTCGCCCGCGACGTCGGCGACGGCGGTGCCGATGTTGCCCGCGACCGCGACGCGCGCGCCCGCCTCGCGCAACAGATGGCCGATCAGGGAGGTCGTCGTCGTCTTGCCGTTGCTCCCGGTGATCCCGATAACCCTGCCGCGCAGGTAGGGAAGGACGAAATCGAGCTCCCCCTGCACCGGCAGTCCCTTTTTCAGGGCCAGATCGAGGATCTTCGCCGTCGGTGGAAATCCGGAACCGACCAGCACCATATCGCAGTCCAAGGCGCGTTCGGTGTGCCCACCGACCTCGTACGCGATGCCCAGGTCGCGCAGCCTCCCGCCGTCGACCTGCCCCGCGTCGGACAGGAACACATCGGCACCCAGCCGCACGGCGAGTGCCGCCATGGAACTTCCACTCACACCACCGCCGAGGACGGTGACCCTCATGCCATGCAGCGGATGCGCGCCGTCAACCAATCCAGCCACCCCCCCAACCCAATCCTCCGAAACAGAGAAGCAGGAATGCCATGCCGCAGGCGTGCACAAGCCAGAAACGGACGACGATCGTCTGCTCGCTCCAGCCCACGAGCTCGAAATGATGGTGCAGCGGGCTCATGCGGAACACCTTCCTGTGGAACTTGCGGATCGCGACGATCTGGACGGCGACGGAGACGATCTCCACGCCGAAGAGAAAGGCGATCGGCACGACCAGAATCAAAAATTTCATCGCGACGCAGAGCGAGATCAGAAATCCCGCCCAGAGGTGCGCGCCGACGTCCCCCATAAAAAGCGCCGCGGGGTTCGCGTTGTGCCATAAAAAGGCCAGCACGAGCGACAGCCCCAGCGCGACGCTGACGAGGGCGGCGTTCTCGCGCGCGGGAAGCAGAAGGAGCAGGACGGAGAGAGAAATGGCGACCGCCCCGGCCGCAAGCCCGTCCAGCCCGTCGGTCACGTTGACGGCGTTCTGGATCCCGACGCCCAGAAACCAGAGCAGCGGCACACCGATCAGAGGGGCGATCCGCAGGTCGGGCAGGAGAAAAACACCGTGCCGCCCCATGAGATAGGCCCAGGGGAGCGTGACGACGACCTGCAGAAACAGCTTCTGCAGGCTGCGCAGGCCCTCGCTCGATTTCCGCCGCTGCTTCAACAAATCGTCCGCAAGGCCGATGCCAGCCGCCATCACGGGGTATGCCCAAATCTCCAGCATCCGCGACAGAGACGCGAGCTCGCATACAACGGAGAGGAAAAAGAGCGGGGGAAGCATGGCGAGCGCGACGACCCCGCCCATGCTCGGCGTGCCGCGCTTCTTCTGGTGCGCCTCGGGACCGTACTCCTTGATGGCCTCGCCGAGCTTCAGGCGGTGCATGCGGGCGATCCAGGCATGCTGCGCGGCGATGGCGCAGAGGAACGCGACGATGGAGAGGGCGAGAAGAGTCATCGGCGCCCCTCCTTCAACAACAGCGGCAATAGACTTTCCATGCGGTAATAGCGCGAACCCTTAAGCAAAAAGACGGCGTCGGCGTGCGCATCCCGGTCGAAATCCCGCTCGAAGTCGGCCGTCGTGCCCCACCTTCCCCGCAACGCGCCCTGCTGCGTGCGGACGCCCTCCCATTCCTCGCCGACGAGATAGACGGCGTCGAAGAGGCTGGCGCGGCTCATGACGACCTCATGCCAGTGATCACAGGCATCGCCGAGTTCCCGCATGCCACCGAGGATCGCCACGCGTTCGTACCCGTCGGGCAATTCTAGCTCCAGCACGTTTTTCAGCGCCTGCGAGACGGAGGCGGGATTGGCGTTGTACGTCTCGTCGACGACGATGCAACCGTCGACGGCGCGCAGGATACCGCCCCGCCCGGAAGGCGGGCGGAGGTCGGCGATGCCGGCGGCGCACACCGCCTTCGGCAGGCCGAGCGCGTGCGCCGTCGCGCATGCCAAGGCGGCGTTTTTCGCATGTTGCCTGCCGAAGATGGGGGCCTCCGCCTCGAGCGTTTCCTCTCCCCAGTGCAGCAGGAAACGCAGGCGAGGAATGCCCGCTGCGTCGATCGTCTGTACCGCGTCGCCCACGGACAAGTCCCCTCCCGCGCCGACGCGCGCGACGCGCAGCGTCTTCCGCCCACTCTCCGAGAAGGACTTCAGCGCGGACCTCAGCGAATCGTTATCAAAATTATAAGACAAAAATTGCAAATGTTCCGATTCCAGAATTTCCATCTTCGCCGCCAGCACGCCTTCCAGCGTATGCAGGCCCTCGAGATGCGCGGGCGACACTTCGGTAATCAGCGCATGGGTGACCGGGAAGTAAGTTACCAACTCCCGGATTTCCCCCGGCCGGTTCGTCCCGAGTTCCAGGATCAGCGTTTCGCAGTCGGGCGGCATCGAGAGCACGGTCATGGCGCAACCGATGCGCGTATTGTGGCTCCGCTCCGCCGCATGCGTGCGGCAATGCCGCGCCAGAATCGCGTGGAGGATCTCGCGCGTCGTCGTCTTGCCCACACTCCCCGTGATGCCCACGACGCGCGCGGACGTCTCGTCGAGCCAGGCGCGCGCAAGCGCGGCCAGAGAGCGCTCCGGGTCCGCGACGGGAAACAGGTCCACCCCGAGGGCGCGCAGGCGGTCGGCGTTTTTCCGCCCATACTCCTCCTCGAGCAAAACGGCGCGAGCGCCGCGGGACACCGCGTCCTCGATAAAGAGATGCCCGTCCGTCCGCGCACCGCGCACCGCCACGAACGCGTCGCCGGAACGGACCTCCCGGCTGTCGACGCGAAAACGCTGCGGCAGGCACTGGGCCGGATCGATCAGATTATGATGGGGAATCCCCAGGATATCGGCCGCTTCCCCGGCGGAAAAAAAACGCTCCCTCATCGCCCGATCACCTCGTGTCCGCGCGAACGCGCCCATTCCTCCACCGCCTCGGCGTCGCAGAAGGGGACTTTGCGGTCGGCGTATTCGATAAAACGCTCGGGGCCCTTCCCGGCGATCAGGACGATGTCCCCCGGGGCGGCGCGATCGAGCGCATGCATGATCGCTTCTTTTCTGTCCAAAATCGTCGCACCGCTTCCCCCGGCGGCACGAAAGCCCTCCTCGACGGCGGCGGCGATCGCCTCGGGGCGTTCGCTTCGCGGATTGTCCGTCGATATCACCGCGTAATCGGAATATTTCGCCAGAATGCCGCCGACCACCGGTCGCTTCGACGGAGACCGATCGCCGCCCGCCCCCCAGAGGGAGACGAGCTTTCCCGACTTCAACCCCGAGAGCAGGCGCAACACCTGCTCCACCCCGTCGGGGCTGTGCGCGTAATCCACAAACGCGTGCACGTCGTTGGAAAACGCATAGCGCTCCAGGCGTCCCGGAACCTGCGGGGTTCCGGCGACGCCCTTCGCTATCCCCAATCTATCCAACCCCAGCGCATCGGCAATCGTCACCGCCTCCAGAACGTTGGCGGCATTGTGCCGCCCGATCAGGGGCGTTTCCAGCGCAAGCACGCCGCCGTCCGGACACAAGGCATCGAACGACGTACCGCGCAGCGAGACCCGCAGGCGCTCCGCGCGGTACGCGCGAGGGCATTCCGCCCCACGCTCCAGCGAAAAAGCGCGCAGATTCGCAAAATCCTCCAGCAACCGCATCCCGTAGGCGTCGTCTGCATTGGCGGCGCCTACGGCCTCGGCCTTTGCGTATTTCGTGAACAAGAGGCGTTTGGCCCGGAAATAACCCTCCATATCGGCGTGGTATTCCAGGTGCTCCGGCGTCAGGTTGCTGAAGCCGACCGCATCGAAGGCGCACCCCTCCAGCCGCCCCTGATCCAGGCCGTGGGACGAGGCCTCCATCACGCACCACGAGACGCCGTTGGCCGCCATCTTCGCCAGAAACGCCTGAATATCCGGACCTTCCGGGGTCGTCCGATCCGCCGGCACTTCCCCGCAGCCGTCGTCGTACACGATCGTGCCGAGCATACCGACCCGTTCCCCTACGGCGCGCAGGATGGCGCGCAGGATATAGGCGGTCGTCGTCTTGCCGTTGGTCCCCGTGACGCCGATCATACCCATCCGATCGGCGGGGCGATCGTATAGAACGGCGGAAAGCGCGCTCATCGCACCGCGGACGCCGGGGGTCACGATCTGCGGCAGATCCACGGGAAGCGGGCGTTCGCAGAGCAGAGCGACCGCCCCGGAGGCGAAAGCCTTTGCGGCGAAATCGTGCCCATCGGCGTGATCGCCGCGAAAACAGGCGAAGAGAACGCCCTCGCCCCGAACCCGGCGGCTGTCGTAGACGACCGCGGAGATCTCCGGATCGTCGGCGGCACCGGCGCGTCGAATCTCCCGGCTTCCCCCCGCATCCCGAAAACGTTCCAGCAAACCGCTCAGCTTCATGCCGCCACCCTCCGCGCTATCGCGCCGCCCGCGCAAAACCGGACAACTGGGACATGTCCTCCACGATGGCCCGAAACACCGGGGCCGCGATTTCACCGCCGTAATACCTGGACCCGCTCGGTTCTCCCAGCACGATCAGCAACAGATACTGGGGATCGTTATATGGCCAGAAGCCGACAAACGAGCTGTTATACTGCCCTTTCGCGTACGCCCCGCCGGTCGCGATCTGCGCCGTCCCCGTCTTGCCGGCGAGCGCGACGCCGTCGACGCGCGCCGCTTTGCCCGTACCCGTCTCGACGGTTTTGTGCAGCGCGGTGCGCAGCCACTCGCACGTCTCGCGATTGAGAACGGCGCCGCGCACCCGCTTCTTCCCGTGATGGATCACCTTGCCGTTGGAATCCTTGACCTCGGCGACGATGTAGGGCTTCAACACCTCGCCCCCGTTGGCCACCGCGCTGATCGCCGCAGCGAGTTGCAAAGGCGTCACCGCGAGGCCGTGTCCGATCGCGACGTTGGCGCGCACCATCCCCAACCACTCCTCGGGGGAGCGCAGAAGCCCCTCTTCCTCCCCGGCGATCTCCACGTCGGACTTTAGGCCGAAGCCGAACTGCCGCAACATCCCGTGCGCCTTGTGGGCGTTGAGGCGATTGCCGATCGTCGCCATCCCCGTATTGCACGATTTGATCAAAAGGCCGTCGAGCGCCAGGTTTCCGTGCGTGCTGACGTCGCGAATCACGCCGTCGGCGATTTTGATCCTGCCGCGACAGAGAAACTGCTCCTTCATCGAGGCTTGCCCCATCTCCATCGCCAGTCCCAGCATGATGGGCTTGAAGGTGGACCCCGGTTCGTAAACCCTTCCGATGGCGTTATTGCGGAGGGTTTCCCTGCCACCGAAGCTGCCCCGGTCGTTGAGGTCGACCCACGGATAGCTCGCCATCGCCAGGATCTCCCCCGTCTTGGGGGAGATGCAGATGCCGACGCCCCACTTCGACCCCGTGTTCACCGCGCCGTCCTTGAGCTTCCACTCGACGATCTGCTGGATCTTGGAGTCGATCGTCAACTTGATGGCGCCCGCTCCCGTGTTGAAGGCCCCGGCGTTGCTCCCGATCAAATCGAGCAGGTTGCCCCTGGCGTCGCGCACGAACAACCGGTTCTGCGGGGGGGAAAAAAGAACGTTGTCCCACTGCCGCTCGACGCCGCTGAGGCCGGAATCGTCGATGTCGCAGAAACCGATGACGTGGGAGGCCAGTTCCCCGTGCGGGTACATCCGTCGGCTCTCCTTGACGGTAAACAGGCCCGGTACCTTGCGATCGATCAAGCTTTGCGCAAGCTCGACGGGCATCTTGCGGACAACCCAATGAAAGCGCCCGCGCAGCGGCTTCGAAAATCTATCGGCGACCCGCTCCCCGAAGTACTCCCGCAAAACGTCGGCGCTGGCGGGATTCCAGTACAGCGGATCGATAAAAAAGCTGACGGAGGGGACGGAAATCGCCAGCGGCACGTCGTTTCGGTCCCGAATATCCCCGCGGGACGTGGAAATCGTGACCTGCGCCCAGTATTGACGTTGCGACTGCCGGACCACCCGATGGTCGGGGAAAAGCTGTACACGTACGGTTTGCGCGCCCAGGAGCAGAATGACGAGTACGACCGCGGCCCAGGCGCTTCGTGAATTCCAGGATTCCCTTGGAAGCTTGTTTCTAATCTTTGGCATTTGCCGTCCCGACGAACCATTGCATCAAGCCCTGTGGGGCTTTGACTGCCCCGGCTTCCTGCGGCGTCAGCTCGGCAAGGGAAATTCCCGTCTCCTTGGTGGTGTTGAGCGTGATCGTCTCGACCTCGCGAGCCGTCACCATCTTCAGTTCGGATTTCGCATAGTTGTAGATCCGCGACGGAGAAAGGAGCGCGGAATATCGCTCCTCCAGCAGCGCGTTGCGGTTTCCGACCTGCTCGATGCGGCGGGAAACGTCGGCCAACCGATGTTCCAGATAAAGTCCATAAAGACGCATACTGCCAAGCGACATGGCGGAAACCAGGACGCCCAAAAGGCAGAGGAAACAGACCAGCGAACCCTCTCTCTTTTCATGTCTTGCCTGCGGCGCTTTCATCCTTGACACACCCCCCGAAAAAACTCCTTCTCCTCGCCCTGCCTCCGAAACACCCTTAACTTCGCGCTTCTCGCGCTGCGGTTGCGCTCGATTTCTTCCGCATCCGGCACCATCGGCTTCCTGGTGACGATTTTACCGCCGCCTTCCTCGGCCCACTTCAGAAAGCGACGCTTTATCAACCGGTCCTCCAACGAATGATACGAGATGACGGCAATCAGTCCGCCCGGCGCGACGATGCGCAACGCCCCCTCAATTCCCTCCGCCAGGACGTCGATTTCGGCGTTCACCGCGATGCGGAGCGCCTGAAAGACCCGTCGCGCCGGGTGCGTGCCCATCTTCCTCTGCACGGGCGCGGGGAGGGTTCGGCGGATCAACGCGGTCAACCCCTCCGTCGAGTCGGGCAGCTCCCCTCTCTCGCGGGAGCGGACGATCGCCTTCGCAATCGCGTAGGCGTGGCGCTCCTCTCCGTATTCGCGAAAAATCCGCGCCAACTCCCGCAGATCCGCGTCGCGGAGAAGGTCGTATGCCGTCGTCGCCCCCCTTTCGTTGTCCATCCGCATGTCCAGCGGACCGTCCTCCTGATAGGAAAACCCACGCTCCGGCGTCGTCAGCTGCATATTGGAAACGCCGAGATCGAAAAGCACCCCGTCCGCCCCCGGCCAGCCCGCTTCGTCGCAAAGACCGCCGAGCGAACGAAAGTTCTCCGGGACGACGCGCAAGCGCGTCGCGTAATCCCCGGCCCGCTCTTCGGCAATCCGCCGAGCCTGCGCATCCTGATCGAAAGCGACCACGCGGCTTCCGGGAAAGGCCTCCAGCAGAGCGACCGTATGCCCTGCGGCACCCAGCGTCGCATCGACGAACAACAGGTCCGCGCGCGCGGCAAATTCCTCCCGAAAGAGCGCGAGCACCGTTTCCAGCAAGACGGGGATGTGGGGAATCATATAATCCCCGCCACGCCTTCCGCCGTCTCGCGCAGATCGCTCCAAATCGCGTCGCGGTAATCGCCCCAGGCCGCCATATCCCATATCTCCAGGCGATCGCCATTCCCATTCACGCTCACCTCTACGCCGATCCCGGCGTAACTCCGCAGGGGCGCGGGCACAAGGATCCGCCCGGCGCCGTCGATCTCCAACTCATGGGCGGAGGCAAGGATAATCCTCCGCAGATCCCGCGCCTTCGCGCTGCCGGAGGGCAGATCCTCCAACCGCGCCAACAAGGCCTCCCATTGATTCATAGGATATACTGTAACACAACGTTCGATTCCGATGGTCGCCACGACATGCTGGCCCAGTTCTTCCCGAAAACGCGCGGGGAGAACCATCCGGCCCTTGCTGTCGAGCTTGTGGGCGTAACTGCCCTGCAATCCCACCGGCAACGCATATCCCCCTTTTCCATCCACTTCATACCATTACCCACCACTTTCTCCCACCTTAGCATGAGTTTTTCATATTGGCAAGTATCCAGTTGCCGTTCTTGATACAATAAGTTGCCGAAATCCATATATTTACTCCATGTAAACAAAAATTCTTTAAATGTATAATTCCCTCGAGAAAACGCGCTCGACAAACGCAGGCGCCGGGGTATATCCTGCGTACAACGAGGGGGCGATGCGCATGTGGAAACCCAGGAGGGAAATGCCGCCGTTGGAGCCGGAGGAAAGGTGCGTTCTGTTGGAATCCGCGACGGAAAAGCCCGGCTGCGGGCGATACGAAGGTTTTTCCGAAAAAGGGCTTTATCTTTGCAGACAATGCGGCAATCCTTTATATCGTTGGGATGCCAAATTCGACTGCGGCTGCGGATGGCCCGCGTTCGACAGGAACCTGCCGGAAGCGGTGCGGGAAAAAGCGGATCCGGACGGCATGCGGAAGGAAATCGTCTGTGCGAACTGCGGCGGGCATCTGGGGCACGTTTTCCGGGGAGAGGGTTTTACGTCCACAAACACGCGGCACTGCGTCAATTCCCTCGCCCTGTGGCACGTCGCGACGCGGGAAGCACGCTTTG
The DNA here is from genome assembly GCA_036803565.1 of Synergistaceae bacterium. Taxonomy (GTDB): domain Bacteria; phylum Synergistota; class Synergistia; order Synergistales; family Synergistaceae; genus DAIRUD01. The sequence continues at coordinate 12,266 of DAIRUD010000022.1, forward strand.
CGGCCGGTTGCTTCTGGGGCGTCGAACACGCCTTCTCCTCCCTGAAGGGGGTCGTCCTCGCCCTGTCCGGCTACAGCGGAGGCAAGACGCCCGACCCGACGTACCGGCAGGTGTGCGGCGGGAATACCGGCCACGCCGAAAGCGTCCGCGTCGATTTCCTGCCGGACGAGATCTCGTATGAGAAGCTGCTGGGGGTCTTTTTCGAAATCCACGACCCTACCCAACGCAACCGCCAGGGACCGGACGTGGGACCGCAATACCGTTCCGCGATCTTCTATCTCGACGAGGGACAACACCGCCTCGCCGAAGCCGCCATCGAAAAGCTCCGCGTCGAGGGCGTCCCCGTCGTGACGGAGCTGTTGCCGGCGGACGCATTTTACGACGCGGAGGACGATCATCAACGATATTTCGAAAAACAGGGGAAAATGTAGAACAACCATAAAGGGTAAACGCCTCGCTCCGCAACGTCGCCTGCTGTATGCGAACAAGGCGGCGGCATGCGTTTTGGGTGTGGATTGCGCGAGCAGCTTCCCCACGCGCACGTCCCGATGCCCGTATTTTATTCGCAACATTCCCACTTCAGGCGGGGGATCGACGCCGCGGCACGGCGGCGTCCGGCAGGATATCGAAAATCTCTTCGCATGCGACTCTATTTCAGGGGGATGCCCGCTTTCTTGAAACGGCTTTCGATGATCTGGATCTCCTTCTGGGAGAGGAGGCCCCGCGCCCGCGCCTCGCGATATTCCTTCAACAGCTGGGCGCGCCACTCCACCCCGAGCAACTGCGGCGCGAGGCGCACCGCCTTGTCCGTCATGAACTCGAAATAGCGCTGGGTGGTGGCCCAGGAGCCGAGACGCCCCTTCTGCAGGGAGGAAAAATACCCGAACATCGTGTCCGAGTTTTGGGCGGCCAAGGGATAGTCCCGGGCGATTTTCGCCCGGTAATCCTCGAGAAACTCCGGAAGCGACGTGTAGGCGCGGAAGTTCGAAACGCGGTACACCGTCTTTCCCTGCACCTCCTCCACGGAATTTTTCTTCAGCGTCGGACGGCCGGACGCGACCCATCTTTTGTCCGCCTTGATCCCCGCGCCGTTGTAGGCCTGTTTCCACAGGTAAGACGTCCAGAAACCCGTCTCGTGCGCACTCTGGCATGTCGCGGCAAAGGGATGAATCTTGTCGAACTGCAAGGCGTGAAGGTAGAATTCCTGCGCGGTCGCGGCATGCGAACGCGCACAACCAAGGGAAAAGACGACACCGAACGACAAAACCACACATACGACACGCAGCCGGAGAGACAGCAGCATATCCTTCCACCACCCAGTCTATTTGGTTATATTGTCACTATGATTCCAAATTCGCACAAATCACTGCACAGCCCACAGCACCGCGACGCTCTTCCGGTATCGCGCGAACGCATCCAGGAACGGCGGTCGGAAATACTATTTCAACGATATGTTCGCTTCCTTGAATTTTTTACGAACGACCGCGATCTCGCTTTTCGAGAGCAGCTTTCTCGATTGTGCGATCCGGTACTCCTTTTGCAGCTGCTCCTTCCACTTCGGTCCCAGCAGCTTCGGTCCCAATGCGATCGCCTTGTTCGTCAAATGCTCGAAGTATTTGCCCGACGTCGCCCACGCGCCGTAACGCCCTTTGCGCAGGCAGGCGAAATAGCCGAACATCGTGTCCGTGTGCTTCGCGGAGAGCGGGTAATCCTGCTTGATCTTGGCCGCGTAATCGACGAGGAAAGCCTGCGTGGAGCGATAGGCGCGAAAATGCGACGTCCGCTTGACGACCTTTCCGTTGACATGTTCCTTCGACGTCCGCTTATAAGTGGGCCGCCCGGCGGCGATCCATTTTTTGTCCGCCTTGATTCCCGCGCCGTTGTTCGCCCGGCGCCACAGTTCCGAGGTCCAGTTGCCCGTTTCGTGGGCACTCTGGCACGTCGCGGCGAAGGGATGGATGCCCTTGTGCTTGCGCGCTTCCTTATAAAACGCCTCCGCGGTCGCCGCATAAGACGAAGCGGAAAAAAGCAACAACAATAAAACAGAAAGGAAAAAGCTCGCCAGAGAACGCGTTCTCCTTCGCATATAGCACCCCCGTACGGCAACTCCGTGGAGCTTTATCATACAACCAAATGCGGGAGGGCGCAAACAAAAAAGCGTGCCGACAGGGT
>DAIRUD010000023.1:0-14379 GCA_036803565.1 Synergistaceae bacterium
GGCGGCGGCGCCGGCAAACGCCATGACGAAGGCCGGGTGCGCCGGACCCAAACCAGCCGAGTGCGCCCGCGGCCCCGCCTCGGCGATCCCCGGCTCGCGCGGCGTGCGCTCCGCCCAACGCTGGGCGAGCCACGGCGTGAAGGCGAGTACGAAGACGAGCCGGGACACCCCGATCATCGTGATCGTCGCCACGTCGTAGTTCATGGAGAGCGCGAAGATCGCCATCTCGCTCACGCCGCCCGTCGCCGCGCCGATCATCGCCGTCGAGAGCGGCAGTCCGGAAAGATAGGAGAGCAGATAGCCTCCAGATATGGAAAGACAGATCATCCACCCGGCTATCATCAGGGCGGGCACGACGAGCCGCCGCAACATCCCCACCGCCCCGCGGTGCAGGCGACGACCCATCATCGCACCGAGCACGACCTTGCAGACGGCGGAAAGAACACCGACCGGCGCCGCGGCGGGGTATCGCCCGGCGAGCGCGAGCGCCGCCGTCGCCGTGAGCGAGCCCAACAGCGCCGGCATCGGCAAACGCACCAGCCGAAAGACGCAATAACCGGCCATACCCAGCATGCAGAGCCATACCAAGGCAAGAAAACCACTCATCGCAGCGTACTCCGATCACGAATATAACTTCCCGCGCCCGGCAGCGTCCGCTACCGGCGGCACAGGAGCAGTCTCACTGCATCGGCGAACAGACGCAGACCACCCCGAGGTTTTGATCGCCGTTCATGTAGACGCTGAAATCCCCCTGGTACAGACGAACGGCCTCGTGCTCACCGCAGGTATACGGCGCATGTTCGAACCATTCCTCTCTGAAAACATTGTTCTCCTCGCCCTGGAAGACCGGCATGTAGAGGACTCCGTCCGTCTCCAGGTCGGAGAAGAAGTGGGTTCCGTAAGAGAGCTCCGGCATTTGTCCGGTCTTGGGAATGCCGACCTCGACGATGCAGGCGCTGCCGGTGATCTCGTCGTAGCGCACGGGGACGCCGAGCTCGGGGTTGCTGGAGCCCACACGGCCGGGCGCGACCAGGATATACTTTTCCGGCGCAAGCGCCCGGTTCATTTCGCCGAGCGCCCGCGCGATATTCTGGAAGTCCCCCGTTTCCGAGTAGAGCTTCGGGTCGATATAGACGAGGTAGCGGATGCCCTCCTTGCCGCCGTCGGTCACCATGCGGTCGGCGCGGAGGATCGTGTCGCGCTCGGAAAAGACCGGGCACTGCCCCGCGTCCTGTCCGGAGTTGATCCAGAGGGGCCGCGCCTGCAAAAGTTCCAGGCGGTCCTCCAGGGGCTCGTAGGAGAACTCGATGTCCACGTACGTTCCCATCTTCTCCTGCAACAGCGGCATCAACGCCGACATTCTCTTGAAAAACTTGGCGTAGACGCGCGGAAAGGCCTCGAAGGGCATACAGACCTTGCCCTCCGCCGGCGAAAAGATGCTCGTCCTGTCCAGGCCGCCGAAATATCCCTGTCCTTCGTCGTAGATATAGAGGCTGGCGTAGTTGGAAAAATCCGGATGCCAGCGGAAGGAATCGCGCCAGACCTCCTTGATGTCCACGGTGACCAGCTCGCCGGTCTCCCTGCTGACGGCGTTGAAGTGCTCCTGCGAATGCTTCATGACCTTGTAGGCGTTGGAACCCTCCGGCCGCAGAAAGGGGTTGGTGAGGGAATAGGTCCTCGCGTAACCGCGTTTGGTGCTCATCGTCCCCAGGCCGAAGACCATACGGATCAGGCCGTCCTCCCGCTTGATCCGCGACGTCCAGCGCCGCCCGTTATAGGAAAAGCCGACTCCCGCCGTGGTGGGATAGTAGTAATCCCCCCGCCAGCGCCCGGAAATGCGCATGATGGCAATCCCCATCATGTCCTCCCCCAGCCCGTGTTTCTCGCGGTAGCTGGTCGCGGCGGGAAAGTACGTGCGGGAATACACGCGCTTGATCTGCGCCTCGACGGCGCGCACGCGTTTCATCACCGGGTCGTCGCCGTTGACGAGAAAGGGGGACATGTATTTTCCGGCGAAGGAGTATTTCAGCGAATCCTCCAGCAGGGAACTGCTGCGGATCGCCACGGGGTCCCGCATCTCCGCGAGATACAGTTGCAGCGATTTCGTCACGTATTCCGGCAGATCGACCTTGAGAAATTCCGCCTCCAGCTCCTCGGGCGCGGCGTTCCGCCGCAGGTCGTCGAGGTGCGGAACGCGGGAGATGAAATCGCGGAATACCTCCGCACCGATGTACCGGGAACGGGGCAACACGACCTCGTGCAACTTCTCGTCCTCGGACCCGCGCAGGACATTCATCGCGAACAGCAGGGAACGCCCCTTGCCGCCGATGGACCCCTCCCCGATAATGAAGGGGGCGAACTCCGGATCCTCCGCGGGATTCCAGGCGAAATACGCTTTCTGCACCTCTTCAATCGAAGTCATCGTCGTCCTCCTTCTCCTCCGGCCCCCCGACTCCTTCGCATCTCCCCCAGCCGCCTTCGTCCGCGCTGCGTTTCAACGCGTGCAACACGTTGCCCGCAAGGTCCGGCGCGGCGGCGGCAATGCCGGAAAGAAGCGCCTTCACCTCCGCCCGGCGCGTGTCCGCGGCATACGGGCATTGGAAATCGACGAGCGGCAGGCCGAGAGCCTCCGCCTGCTCCGCGATCTCGCGTTCCGGCACGTAGACGAGCGGTCGGATCACCCGAACGCCGGAACGGCTCATGCGCATGTGAGGATGAAACGCACCGAACCGCCCCGCGTAGAGGAGGTTCAGGAAAACCGTCTCCACCACATCGTCGCGGTGGTGCCCCAACGCGAGAACGCCGCACCCGCATTCCCTCGCATACGACGCGAGGATCCCGCGACGGAGGTTGGCGCACAGGCTGCACGGAGCAGCCTGGGGGTTGGCCGCCAGGACCCCGAAGATCGGGTGCCGCACAACCTCCATGGGGATATCCAGGGAGGAGGCGAAGCGCCGCAATACATCCAGATTCCGGCCGTCCGTCGTCGGGTCGATGGTCAGGCACCGCACCTCGAAGCGCACCGGGCTGCGATCCCGCAAACGGCCGAGGGCGTACAGAAGCAGGCCGCTGTCCTTGCCGCCCGACAAACCCACCAGGATTCTATCATTTTCGCCGATCATGGAAAAATCGGAAATCGCCGAACCAATCCGCCGCGCGACCTTTTTTTTGAGAACTTCGCCCTTTCCCAGCACATCCCTCACCCGCATCGCTGCCTCCAAACGTTCCCCAAATCGTCCGCGACGAACCGTATTATCGCATATCCGCGACGAACGCGCCGATCCCGGTCGGGCTCCCGCGCATGAGACAAAAATCCCGGTCGGCAAATTTCGCGCAAAAGTGTTTTGCTATATCCAGGTATTCAGTATAATATAATCACATGGTAATGGAAGGGCGATGCTTTCGGTAATGGCCGACGACAGTTTCAAGCACAAACTGCAACGGGTCCTGGACCGGACGAACGAATTTCTGGGCTACAGCATCGATCACGTTGTCGGCATCCGCGACGACGTGATGGTTGGTCTGCGGGACCTGTACGAGGAGCTCAACGAGGTCCGCAAGGAGATCAACGAAGTCCTGACGGCCAACGACGCCGTCACGGAGGCGTACAAGCAGGCCAGGAAATCGCTCGCCAACGCCGAACTGGCCAACGACCAGGAAGCGCAGGCCAAGATGTACATGGAGGCCGAACGCTACATGCGTCTGCGGGCCTCCTTCGAGGAGCGCGAGCGCTACCTCCGCCGCCGGCGCGACGACCTGGAGCGCGAAAAAGTGCGCATGGAGCGCATCATGGGACACAGCACGAACATGATGAGCAAGCTGCGCCTCGCGGTGGAAATCCTGAAAAACCGCCTGGATTCGATCGACAACCTGAAGTCTTCGGCGGATGTGCACTCCACGGTATTGGCCCTGCAATTCGCCGAGCGGGAAAACCGGCGGCTGGCGCGGGAAATACACGACGGTCCGATCCAGCAATTTGCCGCGTCCATCCTCTCGATCGAGTATCTGGAGCGGGTCGTGGCGAAGGGGGATATGGATGCGATCAAACTGGAGATCGCCCGCATCAAGGAGCAGATGCAGGAGGCGCTGGGCGATTTCCGCGGCTTTTTGCTGCAATTGCAGCCGCTCGGCCTGGAGAAGGGCCTGGGGCGCGCCATTCACCGACTCGCGGAAAACTACCGCGAGCGCCATGGCGTCGATTTCGTCGTCGAACTGACGCAGGAGGACGACAACTTCTCCAACGTGCTGCGAACGAACGTCTTCCGCATCGTCCAGGAGGCGGCCTCCAACGCGCTGCGCCACGGCGGAGCCAAGCGCATCTCCGTAACGTACGCCTACGACGACAAGGATCTGGCGCTGCTCATCGAGGACGACGGCAGCGGCTTCGATGTGGACAAGGGCAAGGTGCTCGCCGCGGAGCGGGGATCGTTCGGCCTGTCCAACATGGCGGAACGCATCCACCTCGTGAACGGAAGCCTGCGGATCGACAGCGCCGCCGGAGCGGGGACGAAGATTAGCTTGAGGGTTCCGATAGGGGGAGAGGAAGATGAAAAAAATTAGAATCGCACTTGCCGACGACCACCGGCTCTTTCGCGAGGGACTACGCAGGCTCCTGGAGCTGGAGGACGACATCGAAATCGTCGGAGAGGCCAAGGACGGCGCGGAAGCGGTGGATCTCGTCAAGATGACCGATCCCGATATCGTGCTTCTGGACATCAACATGCCCAAACTGGACGGCGGGCAGGTGGTGAAACAGCTCAAGGGCAGCGCGATCCACTCCAAGTTCGTCGCCATCACAGCCTACGACGACGAGGAACACCTCGCCACGCTGTCGGCGATCGGCATCAACGGCTATATCCTCAAATCCTCCAGCATGCCCGACCTGCTGGCCGCCCTGCGCTCCGTGCACAGCGGCGAGTCCTACGTCGACCCGAAGGTGGCGGGCAAGCTGCTCTCTTCGTTCCAGAAGCGCAAGGAGGAGCAGGACGTCATGCTGCTCCTGACCCAGCGGGAAAAAGAAGTGCTCTTCTGGCTTTCGCAGGGCTTCAGCAACGCCGAGATCTCCAACAAGATGGTCCTCTCGGAGAAGACCGTGAAAAACCACGTCAGCCACCTGCTGAAGAAGCTCGGCCTCAACGACCGCACGCAGGCGGCGGTTCTCGCCTGGCGCATGGGCATGGTACAGCCGCACACGGAGCATCCGCCGATGCCGTAATTCCAGCTATAAATCCAATCGCTCATGATGATCGGCCACGTGGCAACACTCCCCCAGCCGGCTCTGCCGACAGCCCCCTCGTCGAGGGGGCCGGGGCTTGGCACGACGGGACGCCCGCCCCCATCAGGAAGGGGCGCCGCTAAAGGTGGTCGAGGAAGACCTGCCCTGCTTTATAGATTTGATCTAGAAATGGAATAACGCCCCTTTCAAATCACATCCTGCCGATTGCGCGGACATCGTCGGCATCGGCAAAGGAGCGCAGGAAGCGTCGAAAGCATCGGACCAAGAGTTCAGCGCGGCGGCGCGACCAAATCGGCGAAATGAATGAAATTTGACGAGTGATTTTTCGATACGCGACCCGACATCCGCTATCGAACCGAACATGAAAAAGCGCCCTCGATCGCTGAGGGCGCTTCTTCGATATCTCTCGGAGGCTGACCTCTCGGCTTACGATCAACTGTTGTTCGATTTCGTGTTGCTGAAATACTGCGTGATGCTGGAAAGCTGCGCGTTCAGCTTCTGGATCGCGACCTCCATATCGGAGTATTGTTTGTACATCGCCGTCTGCTTGTTCTTGAGCTCCGTTTCGAGCTTGGTGATGCGCTCGTTCAGCGTTCCGATCTCGTCGTCCACCTTGTTCAGCGCACCCGCGATGCGCCCCTTGGTGACGACCGAACCAGCGACCAGGATGCTGGAGGTGTCCACCAGATTGCCGATATATTTGTCCATATCGCGCATAAAGGTGGTCATCACATTGGAGACGAGGTCGGTGTTGTTCTTGACCGCCTCTACGAAAACGTCCGCGTCGAACTCGATATACCCGCTCTTCCCGTAGTCCTGGCTGTCGGTGGTAAAGCCCAGGGTGGCCATCGTCGTCCGGCTGATGTCGGAGTGCAGGTCGAGCGAACCGACGTCGCCGCCGCTCCCGGAAACCTCTTCGAAATAGACGGCATCGGCGTTGTAGGTATACCGCACGTTGAAGGAGGTATTCGCGGCCGGGCCCCTTCCCTCCCGCCAGACGAGCTGGCTGTGCAGCGCCCCGTCGGACGTCGTCTTGGTGGCGATGTCGAAGTCGGTGCCCTCCTCGTAGACTTTCGAGCCCGAGACGACGGTAAACGTGCCGCTCACGGGCGCCGAGGAGACGGGCGCGTAGGCCAGATCGTAAGCGTTCTGGTCCGCTTTCCGCGTAAACGTATCGGTTTTGGTCGTACTCCCCTTTGTGCCGCCGAGGGCGCTGACCACCAACTGCCCGTCGCGAATCTGCACGTCGTACGTCATCGCGTTGTTGAGCGCGGCCTTGCCGTCGGAACTGACGATGTTCTTGGCGGCGGCGATCTTGTCCTGGATATCCGTCAGGGAGTCGCCCTTTTCGACATCGATGCGCGTCGCCTGCAAGCCGACGTGGAGGTAGAACGACCCCTGCACGTTCAAAGCCTCCGTCGTATGCAGATACTTTCTGCTCGAAACGGAACTCGACAGGCTCGGGATGGGGTTGGACATGTTCGTGCGCATCTGGTTCTTGATGCTCCAGAGAAGCTGGTCGCCGTGCAGCACGCCGAACACGGTGTTGCCCTTGCCCTCCCCGATGATGCTGGAGAGATAATCGTCCTCGTTGACCGGGTTGGCGGCGTCCTCTTTCTGGTTGACGTAGGTGTTGATCCACATCATCACCTTGTTGTACTCCTCGACGAACGTCTCGAGAAGCTCGACCGTCTCCTCGAGGTCCTGGGTGATGTCCATGGTCACCTTGCCGGCACCCTTGAGCTCCAGCGATACGTTGGCGATGACGTCGTCGATCGTGTTCGTCGTCCTGGTGATGGGAATGCCGTCCACGGTGAAGACGGCGTTCTGCGCCTCGACGTAGCTGCCATCCGCAAAGGACCAGTTCATGTGTCCGGGTTCGGCGGCGGCGGTCGAAACATCAATGAATCCCAGCTTGTCGAGGATCGAGTTCTTCCCGTAATCGCCGCTCACCGGCTCCATGTAAAAGACGTTTTCATGCACTTCGTACCCGGGATCGACTCCAGTGGTCATCTCATAGTTTTTCCCATCGGGCGGCTTGTCCGAGGAAATCCATTTGATCGCCTGATATGTCTCACCGGTGGAATCATCCGTATAATCGACGATTTCGAAATCGACATCCTGCTTGTAGGTGTGGACGACGCCGTTGTCGTCCTTGTAATACGCCTCCAGTTTGGTGTTGACCGGATCGTAGGCGATACCCGAAGGGATACTGGGGAGCCGGTCGATGAGCGGACCGTCGGCATGGGTGCCTTTGTTGCTGTTGTCGCGCTTCATGGCCGAAATATTCAACGTATACTCGACGGAAAGTTCCGTCCCGGCGGCGGGGCGACTGGAGTTGGAGTTGTTCAGCCAAGTGATCAGCCCGGTGGCGGAATCGTAGGTAAAGTCCTTCCCCTCCAGGTAGGATTGCGTATAGGAAGAGCCGTCCACCTGGGATTCCGACGAAGCGAGGCTGAGAATCTGCGGGGGATAGACATATTTGAACCCTTTGCTGTGGTCGCTGTCGTCGAACCATTCCTTCGTTGCGGTGCGCGGCAGGTACATATGATACGTGCCGTCCTCCTGCGCATCGTCGGGCATGGTCAGCAGGACGCCGCCGCTTTCGTTCGTGTCCGCCGTCGTTCCGGTGTTGGCGCTCTCGATGACCAGCCTGTTGTCGACCAGTTTCGACGTCAGGTTCATCGACTTGCCGTTCTGATCCGTGGCCTTCTGCACCTTCAGGTTGATGTCGCGGATCGTATCCCCGGATTCGATGGTAATGGTCGTGAACTGCCGCCCCACGTGCAGGCGGAACGAACCACTGATGCCCAACGATTCGGTCTGATCGGAAAAGCGTTTGGATATATGCCGCTGCGCCGTCGCCGTCTGCTTGACCTCGATCTCCCAACTGGAGTACTCGGCGCTCTGCTGCACCGTGGCCTTGACGATGCTGTCGGCGTTCCCGCCCACCGGCTGATGGACGGTGAACTCGCCCATCTTGGACTTGTACGCCTTTTCGAGGCGCAGGGACGTCAGGGAGTTTCGCAGCTTGTTGAACTGGCTGGACAGGTCCTGGTACAGATACTTCTTTACCTCCAGCTTGTCGATCTGCGACTGCCACTGCTCGGCGGGTTTCTTCGCCTTTTCCAGCGTTTTATTGATGATTTCGTCCCAGGCGATGCCGGAGCTTACGCCCGCAAGTTGGAAAAGAGGATCGGACATGGCACATGCCTCCTTCTCGGAAGGTGGAGCATAATTTCCTATTTTTGTTGTCGGCCGTCCGCCGTCGCGACTATAGCGGATCGCGTAGGGCGAAACGAAAATCGGGCCGAAATGGGGCGATCGCGACCACGGCTCACTCTTTCGGCCGGCGCAACGAAAATCGCACGATCTCCGCCGCGAGGACGAGAATGCAGGCCCCGCTGGCAACGGGCCGAAAGACGAAGGAAAAGCCCTGGCCGGTCGTCAGCGCCAGCAGAGCCGTCGCCGCCGCCGGCGGGTGCATCGTCTCCGTGACGTCCATCAGCGCCACGGCCAGAGCCACGCTGACCGTGTTGGCGACCCAGCCGGTTCCCATGCAGAGGTACGTGGTAACGCCGACGGCGGCGGACAGCGCGTGTCCGAGGATCACGTTCTTCGGGCGCGCGAACTTCCCCTCCGGTATGGCGAAGAGCAGGCACGCCGACGAGGCGAGCGGCGCCACCAGGATCGGAATATCCTGCAAAAAAGTGGAATAGCACACCAGCCCGAAAGCCGCCGTAACGCCGAAGTACAGCCGTAATCTGTTTTTGAGATCCTGCCACACGATACGCATCGTTCGCCGTCCATTTCATTAAAGTCGAAACGCTTCCATTGTCCTCCGAAAATCATAGCAGAAAACCGGCGTTTTGCGGAATCTCACAGAAGCCGGGGCTTGCGAGTTGAGGTATACTTTTCCGGTGCCGAAAATAAGGCATAGATCCGGCGCAATCATGAATTTCCTGCATAAACGCAAGATTGAACGGGAGGCTGTGGTATCGGGGCACGAGGAAAAACGGCACGGTGAATTCGACTTCGGAAAGAGAGGTTATCATGTTGATGTTTACACGACGGACAAAACGGATGATCCCACTGCTCCTGGCGGCGTTGCTGCTGGCATGCGCAGCCCCTGCGACGGAGGCGGCTTATTATTACCGGATGGACGACGTCTACGGCCCCAGCGGCATCGGCGCGCAGTGGATCGTGAAGACGGGCGAGGGCTTCACCCGCGGCGCGGCGGCCGACGTCACCCATGTCAAGGGGGGCGTCGACATCCAGACGACGGCCAACATCGTCAACTCGCGCGACCACGTCTACAACACGAACGGGACCGCCATCGGCATGCCGTTCCCGATCCCGGAGGACCCCATCCACTATATCTTCATGGTCATTCCCGGCGACAAGATCTCCATGCGCGTCGCGTTCGACTGGCTGAACCCCAACCCCGGCACGTCCTATACCCAGGACGTCAACATCGGCGACGACTACTTCATCACGCAGAAAACCCCGCTGTCCTCCACGTCCGGCCCGTCGAAGCGCTTCCAGTTCGACATGACCAAGCTGTACAACCAATACGGCTTCGAGACCAACCGGACCTACATGCGCTTTCACCAGAACCCCGACGCGCAGCCCTCGCAGACCATCCTGATCCCCTTCGTCATCGCCAACGTCGACAACGGGACCGCGGAGGAAAACCCCATCCTGTTCCGCTCCACGATGCGCGAGACGACCTCGGGCCGCAACGGCGACATCGTCGCCTACAACCACTTCACCTGGGACGTGACCGCGGATTTCGAGGTCGGCAACAACGCCGACTGGATCTTCGTCCCGCTCAAGAACAAGAACATCGACTACAACACCGTCGAATACGATCTGACGACGGACGTCACCAACTACAGCGGCATCCGCTACGCGCTGGACCGCTACGACCGCAACATGAGCAACAAGGAGGTGCTCTACCCCTCCCGCTGGGCCATGGACCTGCCGTCGACGGTCACGGACATCGATCCGGAGATCGTCCTCGACGAGCTGAGCCACATGCCCCCCGGGCTGATCACAACCTATGTGCAAAAGTATAACGTGGTGACGGCGACGAAGGGCATTTTCAGCATGTATCCGGTCGACGGCTCCGGCCTCGTCGGCAGCCCCCACAACCTGACGCTCGTCCACGCCCCCGTCTTCGGCTTCGACCTGGGGCGCGAGAGCGGACAGGACTACGCGGTCAACGGTTTCGAGCTGCTGCCCTCCGACGTCGAGTTCCTGCCGAAGGCGGCGCGGACGCTGGGACGCCGCGAGGCGGCGATGCCCAACGAGAACCACAGCGTCATGTCCGGCGCGGTCGAACCCGGCTTCGTGACGGCGGACGCCGTCAGTACGATCGCGATCGACTCCAAGGTGCCCTCCGCGATGATGGTCTCCGAGGACGTCGCGGGACTGATGCCGCTGCACGTCACGTTCAACCTGCCCCGCAGCAACCGCTACATCGCGCCGAAGTGGGACGCGATGATGCAGGAGTGGAAGTCGACGGGCAAGGTGCGCAGCCTCTTCGCGCGCAACTTCAGCCTCTACGCCCACTCCGCCGCCGGCGAGAACATGGACCTCTTCGAGTGGATGCGGCGGCACGACGCCTTCGAACGCCTGGTAAAGGTCTTCATGGATGAGGCCAAACAGAGCGTGACGGTGAGCTTCGTCGTCATGCTGCAGGACGACCCGTACCTGTCGCCCGCGTTGATCTACGACCGGAGCGTCACCACGGACAACGCCTACCTGGCGTTGCGCGACGGCAAGGAGGACGACAGGTGGAATATGACCTTCTTCGTCGCCCCCGCCGATTACACCGGCGAAGGCGGCAACGAGGGCGAGGGCTCGTGGGGCGGCGGCGGGGGCGGCGGTTGCGACGCCGGAGCAATACCCGCGTTTGCGGCGCTGTGTCTCTGCATACTGTCGATAGCGTCGAGAAGGAGGCAAAAACCGTGAAGAGAATACTTCTTGCAGTTTTGTTTGTCATTCTCTGTGCAAGCGGCGCATTTGCCGTACCTGTCGCGAATATTACGTCGTTCGACGTCGCGATGCGGGCAAATGAGTCCGCAATCGAGTTACAGGCGGATATCAAACTGGAAGCGTTAAGCAGTGACTATACCGTCGGCGGCAATCTGACGATCAACGGCGGCGGTTATAAAATTGACTGCAACGGTTTCCGTCTATTGTCGTCCAGCGGGACGTTGAAAATCGACAATACGATGATTCAAAACGCCGGTACAACACAGGAAGCCGTCATGGTCACTGCCGGTGCTGCAACTTTCTCCGGTGGAACAATTTTTTCTGGTAACAAGGCGACTGCTGTCAATGTTCAAGGGAGTAGTGTTCTCTTCGATGGAGTAACATTTTCGGACAACGGCGATACGAGCATCCCCAATCTGAACGGCGGGGCTGTAAGGATCGGCACCGGGGCAAATGCTTCTTTTTCCGGAACCGTTTTGTTTGAAAACAACAAGGCATCGGAAAATGGTGGTGCAATCTACTCGGAGAACGCTTCTGCCACACTTGTAATTCCCACGAACGTGACGTTTAAGAACAACTCCGCCTCCAAAGGCGGTGCGATCTATTCCAAAGGAAGCGTCGACGCATCCCATGGAACCTTTACGGGGAATTCAGCCACCACTCACGGCGGCGCGATCTACGCAGAAGACAAGTTGACCGTTGCGCCGACGAGTGGAACCGCGTCGTTCACCGGACATACGGCAGGCGATAGGGGCGGCGCATTGGCCAGCGACAAGGGCATGGAACTGAAGAACGCATCGTTCAGCGGCAACACCGCCAAGGCGGGCGGCGCCGTCTGGAGCGGCGGGATGCTGGATGCCGAAGAGGTCGTGTTCACCGGTAATACCGCCAGCGAATCGGGTGGCGCGGTATTTGCCGAACAACTTACGTTCAAGGCGGTCACGCTGCGCGAGAACAAGGCGACTGGCCAGTATGGCGGCGCACTCTTCCTCAACGGCAACGCGGGCGGCAGCCGCATCGAAAATACGTTGTTCGCCAAAAATCAGGCCAATTTCTACGGTGGCGCGATCTACCTGACCGGCAGCGGGCACTCGGTCACGGTAACGCAATCCGTCTTCGAGGAAAACTACGCGGCGGCGAACGGCGGCGCGGGCACCAGCGAGGGCGGCGGCGCACTTTCCCTGGCGGGCGATAACGTCGTGTTGAGCCAGTGCACCTTCTCCGACAACTACATCCAGTCCGGGACAAACGCCTTCGGCGGTGCCGTTTCCCTGTCGTCGAAACGGTTCGGCATCGTCAACACCACGTTCCACGGCAACAAGGCGGAGGGCGGCAACGGCGGCGCGTTGTACCTGTCAGCCGGGGCGGCGACAACGGGGCAGTCGGCAATCTTCTACTGCACCTTCACCAACAACACGGCAGGTGGCGGAGACGGCGGCGCGATGTATACTGCGACACCGTCCTTCAGTCTGGGCACGTCCGTCTTCGTGGACAACGTAGGTACCAACGGAAAGGATGTCTTCCGAGCGGGCGGCACCATCTCCACTCTCGGCTACAATATCGTTGGCAACTACGGCGTCACTGGCAGTTCCGGCACACCGAACCCGGACTACAATTGGCGCGCCGACACGGAAATCTCCGGCCCCAAGGATCTGGACGCCAACGGCCCGACCTACACGAAAACATTGATTTTCGGAAGCAACGGACTTGCTGCCAACGAAACGAAGATCTCCGCCGGGTCAGCGCAGGGGAATTTGCGGACCGTCGACACGGTGAGGCTGGCCGACAGCTCCTCGGCCGCCATCAACCCGGCCCTCGACCGCCTGACCGAGAGCGATGCGCGCAATCTCTTCAATACCTACTTCGCAAGTTTCTCGCACACGGACGCACGAGGAGTTTCCAGGCCCGTACCGGCGGGCGGGAAGTGCGATATCGGCGCCTACGAGAGTTCCGACCAGGGCGGCGGCCCTGGACCGGGACCGAGCCAGGGCGTGATCTCTCACGTGCGCCTGAGCGGGATTCCCAATAACATGACGAGCGTCGGCCAGACGTGCAGTCTGACAGCGCTCGTCACCTACCAGAACGGCGAGACCGCGACCGATGAAGCGTTGGAGTGGAGCAGCAGCAACACCGGCGTGGCGCAGATCGACGCCTACGGCAACATGGTCTCCCTGCGCCAAGGCGTGACGACGATCACCGTCACCACCCTGCGCACCGGCGTCGGCGGCGAACGCAAATCCGACTCCGCCGAATTGAAGGTGGAGCGGAGCGGCAGCTACACGAACATTCATCCCGACCTCTGGAACCGCCTGGCGCGCTTCAACGCGGGCGTGACGGGGGCGCAGATCTACTTCGGGGATTCCAACCCGGCCGACCTGACGTCCGCCTCCTTCGCCGGCGCGTTCCGCAGCCTCTACGGCGTCGACGCGACACAGGTCACGGAGCTTGGCGACGCGAACGACGTGAACTTCCGCACATCCGCCTCGGCGAGCGGCTTCACCTCGCTGAACCCCTCCGCGGGCATCTCGCTTTACACCAAGGCGTCTGAGGGCGCGGTCCTGCCGTTGCGCTTCGCCTTCAGCATCGAGTGGGACACCGTGCGCGCGATTCTCGGCAGGGAAACGCGGACCGTGAGCGACACGGACGTGCGGGAGCTGTTCGAGACACTGCGCTTCGTCTTCGTGGATGAGAAGGGAAATGCCGCGGATGTCGTCGGCGGTGACGGCGTATCCGCCACCAGCGCCCTCTCCAGCCATGCCCTCACGCACACCTCGGGGAACGCGCTCGTCCTGACGCTGGACCTGTTCGTCGCCGACGCGCAGCGCCTCGGCGCGCCGAAACCCTCCCTCATGGGGAGCAAGCTCGTCGTCGCGGACAACAGCGTCAACGACAAGATCTCCGGCGAACTCTGGCTGGCGCGCGGAAGCGGTGGCGGAACGGGCGGCGGCGAAGGAGGAGGAGGCGGCGGTTGCGACACGGGCTTCGGCGCGCTTGCGGCCCTAGCCGGTTGGGCGTTGCTCCACAGGAAACGGCGATAGCGCCGATCAACGGACACCTCGCCAAGGGAACCAACTCCCTTGGCGAGGTAATTCCAATGATAAATCCAATCGCTCATCATGATCGGCCACGTGGTAGCACTCCCC
>DAIRUD010000024.1:0-13569 GCA_036803565.1 Synergistaceae bacterium
ATAATCGCCGTAGGCAAGCGAAATGCGGATGTCGTCGCCCGAAGTCGTGTGCCGGGCGGCGCAGGCGGGCACGGGCTTTCGCCGGGGGGCGATAACGGAGATAACGGATCGGGGGGATCGCCATGATGACGCAAGCGCAAATTGTGGATGTAATGGAAAACTGCGCGCAGCTGCCGTATCTTTCTCCTTCGGATCAGACGCTGATCGATCTCGTCGGGAGCTGGGACACGTTCGACGTGAACAGTTTTGCGGAGGAGCTCGCTAAACACGACGACCTGCTGCCCCTCGTCCGGCAGCAGGCCTATCGTTTCCTGCCCCGCGCCGACACGTCCTCGCTGCGCGATGCGCTGGTGATACTGGGCGCCAAGTCCCTGCGGAATATCCTCCTTTACTCCATCATCCGCCGTTTTTTCTCGCGCGAGGACACGTGCCGAGGGGCGGGCTGCGTCTTCGATCTCAAGGATCATTGGCTTTACGTGTTGGGGGTTTCGGCGGCGACGGAACTGCTGGCGGACCGCGTGGGGCGCAGCGACGGTTTTCGGCTTTTCTCCTACGCGCTGCTGCTGGACATCGGCATTCTGGCGATGGGGCGCTACCTGCCCGAGGTGCTGGACGAAATCTATCGGCAGTGCGTCGCGGGCGTCCCCCCGGTGGTGGCCGAGAAGATCGCGATGGGGGGGCTCACCCACGCGGATATCGGGGGGTGGCTCTGCCAGCGCTGGGAACTCCCCGACGACGTGGTGCAGCTCGTGAAGCACCACCACTCGTGTGTCTGCGCCACCTGTCCCTGCGAGGAGCTGTGGATTCTCTCCATCGCCGACGAGATCGCCACCGAATACCATTACGCGCTGCTCGGCATCAATCCGGTCGCCCACCGGATCGACGAGAGGATCCTGCGGCCGCTCGGCCTCACGAGAGAGGATGTGGAGGAGATCGGCGGCCTGTTGCCGGAGCGTGTGGAGTCCATTCGGGAGGTGACCCTGGCCTGGACGGAGGAGGCCGTTCTGCCCAACGCATAGATTTTTTCGCCCCGATCCCCGATAATGACCCGGATCGGGAAGGGGGCATACGCGATGGGGATGGGGCCGGAACTGGTTTCCCTACAGGCGCGCGAGGCTGCGCGGAGGTTTCGACGCAACAAGGTACGGCGGGCGGATGCGGGCGCCGCGTGGATCGCCCTGCACTTCTCCCAGGACGCCATTCTATTCTTCTCGTGGCACCCGGAGGATTACGGACTGTGCGTCGTTGCGCCGGCGGAGGTGCGCGAGCTCGCCAACACCGCGCCCACGCGCCCGCCGTTGCTCGAGGCGATACGCGCGCATCTGGTCGGCGCGGAGCTGACGGACGCCGTGCAGGTCGTGCACGACCGCGTCCTGCGCATCTCGTTCCGCAGGGCGCTGGGGGCGGGGTGTTGGCAGGAGCGCCGGTTGCTTCTGGAGGCGTCCGGCAGGTACAGCAACGCCATTCTGCTCGACGAGGGGGAGCGGGTCGTCGAGGCCGCCAAGCACATCCACCCCGGCGAGAACCGCTATCGCTCGGTCCTGCCCGGTATGACTTATACGCCGCCGCCGCCTCTGGCGGGGTTCTTCCTGGATGACTGGATCGCCCGCGGTGCGTCGCCCGGCGAGCTGGAGCGCCTGGTCGGCGTCGGCAGGCCCCTGGCGCGGGTTTTGGCGGAGGAGCCGCCGACGGATTTATGCGACGGTTTGCGCGCCCTGCGCGGCGAAGCGGGGGAGGACGCCTCCTTTCTCTATCAGCGTCTGGGGCGGTACGTCACGGCATTCCCGACGCCGCTATCCCGTGCGGATGCGCTTTCGGAGACATCCGCGCTCGGCGCGGCGCGAGAGGCGGTCGTGCTCCCCCTGTTGGAAGCGAACGTCGCCCGCCAGCGCAGGCCGATCCTGGAGCGTTTGGCGGCCGATCTGCGCAATAACGCGAGGAAGATCGAGGAATACGAGGCGCTGGTCGCGCACGCGGACGATGCGGCGGATCTGCAGCGGTACGGCAGGCTGATCCTCGAAAACCTGTGGCGGATCCCGCCCCGCGCCGATTCGGCGGAGCTGACGGAGTGGACCGAGGAGGGCGAGGTTCGCCGCACGGTGTCGCTCGATCCGGAGAAAACGCCGCAACAGAACGCCGAACGGTACTTCGCCAAATACCGCAAACGGAAGGCCGCGCAGGAGCGGGCAAAGGGCGTCCTGCCGCGCTTATACCGCGAGCGGGAGGAGTTGCTCGAACAGGAGGCGCTGGCCGCCTGTCACACGGATGCGGCGACGCTGGCGATGATGGCCGCCGAACTTTTCCCGGCGAAGGCCGGGAAAAGGAAGGGCAAGAACGAGGCGCTCGACGGCATCGCGCCGCATCGCAAGCTGGAGTTCCCCGAGGCGGAGGCCGTGCTGCTGTGGGGCCTCAGCGCGAAGGGCAATCGCTACGTGACGTTCCGCCTCGCGGGCAACGACGACATCTGGCTGCATGCCCGCAACATCCCCGGCGCGCATGTCGTTCTGCGCTTCCACAACCGCCCCGGCGACGCGGAGCGCGCGCGCATGCTGGAGATCGCCGCCGCCTGCGCCGCCTATCACAGCAAGGCGCGGGGCGAGGCGCGCGTCGCCGTGGATTACGCGCCGCGCCGCCACGTCCGCTCGATTCCGGGGGGCGGTCCGGCGCACGTGACGTATAAGGAATTCTCCACGATCGCGGTGGATCCGGCGCTCTGGCCTAGGTGCGGCGAATATTCCCCAGGGCGTCGAGAAGATCCTCGGGAAGCGGGCTGCGAAACGCCATGACGCGTCCGTCCCGCGGGTGGCGGAAGGCCAGTCGCCACGCGTGTAGGAAGACGCGCGGGCCGGGGAAGGGGGACGCCTCGGAGGGGCGATAGAGCGTGTCGCCGACGAGGGGGCAGCCGATCGCCCGCATGTGCACGCGGATCTGGTGCGTCCTGCCCGTGTGCAGGGTGCAGACGACGAGCGAACAGCCGTTGCGGCTCCAGAGGACGCGGTAGTCGGTGGTGGCGTCGCGCCCCGCGTCGGTTACGGTCATGCGCTGGCGGTGGACGGGGTCGCGGCCGACCGGCATCTCGATGCGGGCGGCCGCTTTCGTCGGCGTGCCGCGGCAGAGCGCCAGATAGATCTTGTCCACTCGCCTGGCTTTGAAATCCTGAAACAACCGCTCCTGGGCGAGGCCGTTGCGGGCGACGACCATCAGGCCGGACGTCGTGGCGTCGAGCCGGTGGACGATGCCGGGGCGCGCCACGCCATTGAGGCCGCCCATCTCGGGGAAGCGGTGGAGCAGGCCGTGGACGAGGGTGCCCCGCCAGTGCCCCGGCGCGGGGTGTACCACCAGCCCCGGCGGTTTGTCGACGACGACGACGTCCTCGTCCGCGTACGCGACGCCGAAGGGGACGTCCTCCGGCTCCAGGTCGAGCTTTTCGGGCGGGGGGACGGCGATGGCGTAGCGTTCCCCCCGTTCGGTCTTGAGCGAGGGCTTGATCCGTTTTGGCGCATCGGGCTCGACGTTGCCGCCGCGGATCAGCTTCTGCGCGTATGCCCGGCTGATGCCCAGCTCGCGGGAGATCGCATAATCCAGCCGGTGTCCGGCAAGGGCGTCGTCGATCGTCATTTCATGTAAAACGGGGGCGAGGGCGTCCTGCGCCCCCGCCCCCGTCGCGTCGTCGTGCGGCAAAGAGCCTACCCTTGTCCGCCCGGCGCGGCCAGCGCGTCCGCGCAGCGGTCGCACACTTCCCGGGCGCCGACCTCCGGGCGTTTCTTCCAGCAGCGCGGGCATTTTTCGTCGCGGCTCCTGCTGACGCCGAGGACGATGCCGGTCGCTTCGTCCTCGTGGAGGATGTCCGCCGGGGCGCGCTCCGTCCGCTTTGCGAAGGCGGAGACGATGGTGATCGTCTCCCAGTCCGCGTCGCGCAGCGCGGCGGCGTCCTCCCAGCCCTCTCCGAAGACGGCCCAGACGGACGCGTCCAGTGGGTGCCCGATGATGTTCTGCGAGCGGGCGCTTTCGAGGGCGCGACTGACCGCCCCGCGTGCCTCCATCACCTTGTCCCAACGCGCGAGGATGCTTTCGTCGAGGCCTGTCGTGTCGGGCTCCGGCCAGGAGGCGAGGTGGACGCTTTCGGGCCGCGACGGGTCCATCTTGCGCATCTCCTGCCAGATCTCCTCCGCCGTGAAGCAGAGGACGGGAGCGGCGCTGCGCGCCAGGGTGTCCAGCACCTCCCACATGACCGAGCGGGCGCAGCGGCGCGTCTTCGCGTCGGCGCGGTCGGCGTAGAGCGTGTCCTTGGAGATGTCGATGTAGAAGGAGCTCAGCTCGCTGTCGCAGAACTGATGCAGGCGCGACATCGGCAGGTGGAACTCGTAGGCGTCGAAGTCCCGCGTATTGCGCTCGACCATCCGCGCCATGCGCAGCAGGATGTACTGGTCCACTTCCCCCAGCTCCGCGTGCGGCACCATATCCCGCTTCGGGTCGAAGCCGCTGAGGTTGGCCAGCAGGAAGCGCGCGGTGTTGCGGATCCTGCGATAGGATTCGGAGAGGTTGGCGATGATCGTCTGGGTGATGCTGACGTCCCCGCGGTAGTCGGTGGAGGCCACCCACATGCGGAGGATGTCGGCGCCGTACTTCTCGACGATCTCCTGCGGGTAGACGGCGTTGCCCAGCGACTTGGACATCTTCTTGCCCTGTCCGTCGACGATGAAGCCGTGGGTCAGGACGGTCTTGTAGGGCGCCCTGTCCCGCGTGGCGACGGAGGTCAGCAGGGAGGACTGGAACCAGCCGCGATGCTGGTCGCTGCCCTCCAGGTACATCTCGGCGGGGGTGTGCAGGTCCGGCCAGACGTCGCGGTTCTCCAGCACGGCCTTGTGGCTGCACCCGGAGTCGAACCAGACGTCCATCGTGTCCTTTTCCTTCTCGATGTTCTTCCCGGAGCACTTCGGGCAGCAGGCCAGATCGCCCAGCAAGGTCGCCGGGTCGGCCTCCCACCAGTAGTTGCTTCCCTTGGTGCGGATCTTGTCGGCGACGCTGCGCGTGCGGTCGGGGGTCAAGATGACCTCGCCGCAGTCCTTGCAGTAGAACGCGGGGATGGGGACGCCCCACACCCGCTGGCGGCTGATGCACCAGTCGGAGCGGTCGCGCACCATGTTCGAGATCCGGTCCTTGCCCCAGGCGGGTACCCACTCGACCTCCCGGTCGATGCACTGCAGCGCGCGCTCCTTGAACTTCGACACCGCCACGAACCACTGGTCCGTGGCGCGGAAGATGACCGGCTTCTTGCAGCGCCAGCAGTGCGGGTAGGAGTGGGTGAGCTTCATCTTGCCGAGCAGCCTGCCGCTCTCGGTCAGCGTCTTGAAGATGACCTTGGAGGCGTCCTCCAGCGACATGCCGCCGACGAGTTCCGTATCCGGGTAGAAGTTGCCCTTGGGGTCCACCGGGTTGTAGATGTCGAGCCCGTAGCGGATGCCGGTCTCGAAGTCCTCGACGCCGTGTCCGGGCGCGGTGTGGACCGCCCCAGTGCCGGTGTCGAGCGTGACGTAGTCGGCCAGCACGAAGATGATCTTGCGGTCGTAGAAGGGGTGCTGGGCCTTCATCCCCTCCAGCGCCTTGCCCTTGCAGCGCATGAGTTCCGCGCCGAACTCGATGCCGGTGACCTTCGCCACCTCGTCGCGCATGGCCGTGGCGACGAGATAGGCCTTGCCGCCGACCTCGTAGAAGGAGTAGTCGTATTCGGGGTGCACGGCGATAGCCAGACTGGCGGGCAGGGTCCAGGGGGTGGTGGTCCAGATCACCGCGTTGACGTCGAGTCCTTGCAGGTGCGAGAACTTATCCGCCGCGTCGGCGAAGGGATAGGCCACATAGATGGAGGGCGACGTCTCGTCCTCGTACTCGATCTCGGCGGCGGCCAGCGCCGTCTCGCAGTCGATGCACCAGAAGATGGACTTGCGCCCGCGGTAGACCAGGCCCGCCTCGACCATCTCGGCCAGGATCTCCATCTGCATGGCCTCGTACTCCGGGCGGAAGGTGATGTAGGGGTTGCCCCAGTCGCCGGCCACGCCCAGGCGCGAGAACTCCTGCGTCTGCACGTCGATGAACTTGCGCGCGTGCGCCTCGCACTTCTTGCGCAGTTCCACCGGGTCGATGGACTCGACGGTGATCCCGGCGTCCTTGAGCACCTTGTGCTCGATCGGCATGCCGTGCGTGTCGAAGCCGGGGACATAGGGCGCGAAGTAGCCGCGCTGCCATTTATAGCGGATGATGATGTCCTTCAGCACTTTGTTCAGCGCGGTGCCGATGTGGATGCTCGCGTTCGCGTAAGGGGGGCCGTCGTGCAGCACGAACGCAGGACGGTCCCTCCGCTCCTCGACCAGCCGGCGGTATATGCCGGCCTTGTCCCAGTACTCCAGGAACCCCGGCTCCCTCGCGGCGAGGTTCGCGCGCATGGGAAAATCCGTCTTGGGGAGGAAGAGGGTGTTTTTGTAGTCCTTCGACTTTTGGTCTGTCGACATATAGGAACCTCCTGCGTTGGATGAATTCAACTGCATATATTACCATCGATCCGAAGCAAATACAAAACATAAAAGAAAAGCGGTGAGCGACCGGGTCGTTCACCGCTTGACATATCTGGCTCCTCGGCGAGGACTCGAACCTCGAACCTAGTGGTTAACAGCCACCCGCTCTGCCGATTGAGCTACCGAGGAATATGGCCGAGCGGACATTCTGTGTCCCACTCATGACCTGGGCTTCCGAGAGCGAAAAGCCCAACGGCAGTATGCTAGCATATTTTCCGTCCCTGTCAAGCGGTCGGCGCATCGCATCGCCCCGTCTTTCGCATAAATCGTTGCGTCTTGCGGGTTCACGGCGTCCGCAAGCGCCTTCGGTGCGCGGGAGGGTGCGCGGCGAATCCCCGGATTTCCCCGGCCGGTGCGGTTCTCGCCTTATGGGAGCGCTTTATCCCCGCCACGTACGCGCTGGCGGCGCGGCGCGGCGGCGACGCCAGCGGAATTTCGGCGGACGATCGGCCAAATTTCGTGAATACGTTTGGCGGCCGCGTTTGCGGTTTGGGGAGTTTCTCTGTATGGAAAGTGCGCGTCGTACAAATGGTGCTTTTTGAGGTTTAAGTAGTGTTGTTTTGTTTGTTGAGAAACGGTTTTGCGAACTTTTGCGCCGTTGGTGCTATAATTCTATCGGTAAATTTCGCGGCGGAATCGTTGCCCCGGCAGCGCTGGCCGCAGGGAGTTGTTGAAGCTGGTACGGATTGTGTCCCGCGGAGAGCGGGCGCGCGCGCGGCGTTTTCGGGCGTTGCTGTGCGGCGTCGTTTTTTTCCTGTCGGCAGGTACGTGTCTGTATTGCGGCGCGGAACGCATCGCGTCCGCCGCGACGACGGAGATCGTCAACGAACGCTCGGAGCGGCACGTCGTCGTTCCGGGCATGGAGATCGCCTTCGCCGCCCCCGAGGATCTCGCGCCGAGCGTGCGGTTCAACGGTTTCGAATCGGCGACGCGGGCGGTGGAGGTCGTGGTCGCCGATATCCGTGCCCCTTTTCGGCAGATCGCGGACGCCTTCACCGAGGCGAACCTGAAAACGCGGGGGATCGAGGTGCGTTCCCGCTCCGAGCTGAAGATCAACGGCGCCGACGCGGTCTTGATCAAGGCCTTGCATCCGGAGGCGGGCAGGGATTGGGGTAAGTGGATCCTGCTCCTCGCGGGCGACGGCGGGACGTATGTGGTAAACGGGGTGTTCGCCAGCGGCGACGACGCGGCGGCGGTGGATGTCGAGCGGATGCTGAAGAGCGCGTTCGTGGAGGCGGCGTCCTCGGCGGACGCCGAATCGCCGGAGGCCGCCGACCTCGCCGACGAGGAACAGGACGCGCTTGACGACGCGATGGAGGCCGCCTCCGGCGAGGGCGTGGACTTGGCCGCCCTTCTGGGGCTGGCGTCGGGCGACGCGGCCGGAACGCGCCCCGTGTCCAGGGATGCGCGGGCGAAAACCGTGCCCGGGTCGGCCGACGCGCGGGAGGACGGGCGGATCCGTTCGCCGGATGCGCGTACGGAGGCGGCGGGCGGCGCGAGCGACGATGCGCGCTAGGGCAAAACATTCGATGGAGAGGTGGAACGGGCAATGAAGCGTACATATCGAAACGCGGTCGCCGTAGCGGCGGCACTGGTCCTCTGTCTCGCGGCCGCAGCGGCCGCCGGGCCGCAGATTTACAAGAACAACGTGCGGACCGCCCAGCATGTCGTGGTCGCCGGCACGCACGTGGCGATCGTCCCTCCGGGGGCGGCGAAAAAAGCGTCGCGGTTCGCCGGGTTCGAGATCCCCGACCGCAGGGTCAGCATCGTCATCACGGAGTTGATGCAGGAGTTCGAGGCCTATGCGGCGAGCGGCCTGACGCCGTCCGCGCTGGAGGGCGAGGGCATCGCCGTGGCGGACACCTCCAAGGTGACCCTGAACGGCGGTCCGGGGCTTCTCGTCACCGGGACGACGACGACGCCGCAGGGCGTCGAGGGCGGGGGCGAGGAGTTCGGCGTCGTGCTGCTCGCCTTCGGGAGCGAGCGGGTCACCGCCGTGATGCACGCCTACTACCCGGCGACGGACAGGTCCGCCGCCACACTGCTGCGCAACGCGCTTCTGACGGCGATCTTCGATTCCGGGCCGGTGGCGAAGAAGGGCGGAGGATATACCATCGAAACCGGCGGGACCGAGTTCTCCTTCGTCGACGAAGCCTCCTCCGTCCGCTATTACACGGTGAAGGGCGGCTCCGTAAAGGGCGAGGTCGAGACGGCCCTGTACACGAGCGCGGCGGTCGCGCGAAGCGTCGCGCCGACGGAGCGGAAAGCCTTCGCGGACGAATCCTTCAAGCGCTTTATGTCGGCATACGAGCACACCGTGTCCAACCGGAAGGAGGTCTCCTTCGGCGGCCTCCCGGGGATCGAATTGGTCGCGGATTTCGAGGGCGCCGTCCGTCGGGACAGGACGGCGAGCGGCGGCACGGTGCGGCGTAAAATGCCCGGAAAGGGCTATCAGGTGGTGCTTTTCGACGATGCCGGCGGAAAGGTCTATCTGTTCAGCGGCATCGCGGTGCGGGACGCGGAAAAATATCTTTCGCAGTTCAAGAGGATGACGTCCTCGTTCCGGAGGATACCTTAGGAGACGGGAGGTTGGCAGGATGAGCGAGAAGGAAAAGCAGGGGAGAAAATACGAGTTTCACTGGACGCTGATCGGCGATTTGGAGGAAGGGCGTCCGAACCTCGGACTGCACACGCGGGTCGAGGTGTACAGGCTGATGCAGTTCACCTTCCGCGACGTGCTCGAGCGCAAGTATGGCACGGAGGCGGCCGATGAGCTCTTTACGGAGGCCGGGAAGATCGCCGGTCGGGAGTTCTACCAGCAGTTCCTCTCCGAGGCGAAGGACATCAGCAGCTTCGTGAAGCTGACGCAGGAGAAGATGCGTGAATTCGGCATCGGGATCTTCCGCGTGGAGGAGGCCGACGAGAACGCCGAGAAACTCGTCGTCACGGTGGGCGAGGACCTGGACTGCTCCGGGCTCCCCGAGCTGGATTACGAGGTGTGCACGTACGACGAGGGCTTCATCGCGGGAGTCATGGAGTCCTTCACCGGAAAGCCGTATAAAGCGAAGGAGATCGATTGCTGGTGCACGGGCGACCGGACGTGCCGCTTCACCGTCGACAAAATCTGAATACCGCTCCCGCCTGAGGGCGAATGAAAAACGACAGAGCCGAAACGGAAAAGCAAAATGCGATAGCTTGCGTCCCCCGGGAGGGGGAGGGAGAAACGACAGACAGCCGTCGAGTGATCGACGAGCTGTTGTCGTTTTTCCGTTTTGCGCTCACCAAGTCGAAATTTCCGGAAATCCCCGCGGACCTTGCGCAGGACGAGGTGTTTCAGGAGATCGTAGATTACCTCGCGATGCTCCGCGAGAATCTCTATCGCTTTTCGCGGGGGGACCTCTCCGGCCAGATCCGGCACAAGGGGTTCGTCGCGGGCAGCATGAAGGAGCTGCAGGCGCACCTCCGGCACATCACGTGGCATCTGGACCGCCTCGCCTCGGGGGATTTTCAGCAGCACCTCGATTTCATGGGGGAGTTCGCGGAATCCTTCAACCGCATGTCGACCCAGTTCTACGACGCCCTGTCCGCGTTGCGCGAGAGCGAGGCCAACCTGCTCAAGCTGACCGAGGAGCTGCACATCAACGAGGAGCGCTGGAAGCTCGCCGTGGCCTGTACGCAGGACGGCATTTGGGACATCGACCTGACTGCGCGCACGGCCTTCTTCTCCAGCCGCCTGTGGGAGATCCTGCGCCGTCCCGGCCGCCCCGAGGAGCTCGCCTTCGATCCCGAGCAGTGGCGGAACTCCATCCATCCCGACGACCGCGAGAAGTGGGACGGGGTCATGCGCAAGACGTCCGAACGGGTCACCGCCGAATGGGGCAGGGAGTACACGGAATTTCGCATTCGCGGCGGGGACGAACGTTTCCGTTGGATCGGCGTGTACCACATGCTGCTGGCGGACGAGGACGGCAAGCCGTACCGCTACGTCGGCGCCTGCGAGGACATCCAGGAAAAGCGGGAGCGGGAGGAGAACATCCGCATCCAGGCGACCCACGACCAGTTGACCGGCCTGCCCAACCGCTACCTCTACAACGACCGCCTGCGGCAGCAGATGGTCATGGCCAAGCGCAACGACTCCTCCCTGATCCTCGTCGTGTGGGACCTCGACGGTTTCAAGGCGGTCAACGACACCTACGGCCACCTCGCCGGAGACCAGCTGCTCATCGCCGTGGCGCAGCGCCTCCACTCCTGCCTGCGCGAGACGGATACGCTGGCGCGGTTCGGCGGCGACGAGTTCGTGATGCTGCTGTCGAGCAGCAGGGGGCACGAGACCGAGGTCGCCGTGCAGATGACCACGCGGATTCTGGAATCGCTCAAGTCGCCGATCGACGTGGGGCCCGGCAAGGTGCGCATCGGCGCGAGCTGCGGCATCTCCTTCTTCCCCAAACACTCCACCGTGGGCAAGGAATTGTTCGACATGGCCGACAAGGCCCTCTACAAAGCCAAACATGCGGGCAAGAACCGGGCGCAGGTCTGGATACCGCCGAAAAGCGGCGACGTAGCGAAGCCGACGCCGTAACGTCCGGCGACATGCCGCATCCGCAAAAACATCCCGTCGATAAAAAATTCCGCCTGGCCGGACTGCGGCAGGGCTGGTGGGGAGACTGCGACATCCTGGCGGCCGTATCCGGCGGCGGGGACTCCATGGCCCTGCTGCACATGTTGTGCCGCCTTCACGCGGGCCGTGTCGCGGTCGCACACTTCGAGCACGGTATTCGCGGCGGTGCGGCTCTGGAGGACGCGGCCTTCGTCGAGGCGTATTGCCGGAAGCGCTCGCTCCGCTGTTTCGTCCGTCACGGCCGGGTGCCGGAGAATCGGCGCAACGGGGAGTCCCTCGAAATGGCGGGCCGCCGCCTGCGCTACGAATTTTTCGCGGAATTGGCGGAGCGGCACGGATTCCCCTTCGTGGCGACGGGACACACGGCGGACGACGCCGTGGAGACGATGCTCCTCAACCTGTTCCGCGGCACCGGGATTCGCGGCATGGCGGGAATCCCGGGAGCCCGTGGGAAGATCGCCCGCCCGCTGATCTATTGCGGGCGGGAGGAACTGCGCCGCCTCCTCGCGGCGGAGGGCGTACCCTGGCGCGAGGATGCGACGAACGCGGAATCCCTCTATCGCCGCAACAAGGTGCGCAACGAACTCCTCCCTTGGCTCCGCGGGGAGTTGAACCCGGCCGTCGACGCCGCGCTGCTCGGCCTTGCCGGGGAGAGCGCCGCCCATGCGGCCGCGATTTCCCGGGATGCGCACGCCGTCGCCGATTGGCTGCGGCGTCCCCACCCCTTCGCCCTGGCCGCCTGGGATGCGGATGCGGCGCGCGGGCTCGCCGACGCGCGCCTCGCGCAGGCGATTCGAGCACAGGGGGAAGCGCTCTCCCTGCCCGTTCCGGACAGGCGCCGGGTGGAGGAGTTGTGCCGTTTGATGCGGGAAAACCCCAGGTGGCGCTTTCAATGGGCGGAGGACGTCGAGGTCTGCGGCGCGGCCGCCCTGTTCGGCTGGCTGCGGCGGGGGCAACTGCTGCCGCAGCGGGAGGCGGAGGCGGTCCTGTGCCTCGGCGACCGGCGGACGGTTGCCTGGGGCGATTGGACGGTCGCGCTGGACTTCCGGCGGCGGGACGATTTTCCCGTTCCGGCAGGACGCCGCAACGCCGTCTGGTCCGCCCTGCTCCCGACGGCGGGCGCGTCGGTGGCGGTCCGGGTGCGCAGCGCCGATTGCCCCGAAAACGGACGCCGCAATGCGATCCCGTGGTGGAGCCGGATGCGTTGGCCGCTCGTCGCCCTGACGGCGGCGGAGGGCGAAAATTATTGGCAGCCCGGCCGTCTTTGCACTGTGCAGAACGAAAGCACTTATGCTATCATGGCAAGGGTTTTTTGCGATGCGCGCCGTTGCGCCTGAAAGGGGAATCCTCTTGTCGAATACGCAAGGCAGGCTTGAACTCGGATCGATTTTGATCTCGAAGGACGATATCGAACGGCGTGTCCGTGAAGTCGCTCTGGAAATCGAGGAAACCTACAGAGGAGAAGAGGTCGTCTTCGTCGGGATATTGAAGGGGGCGTCGATCTTCCTCGCGGATCTCGTGCGCGCCGTCGGCCCGACGGTCGACGTCCGCATCGATTTCATGGCCGTCTCTTCGTACGGCGATTCGTCCGTCTCCAGCGGGGTCGTCAAAATCGTCAAGGACATGGACGCATACGCCGAGGGCAAGCACGTCGTTCTCGTCGAGGACATCGTCGACACCGGCCTGACGCTGCATTACCTGCGGGAGATCGTGCAGGCGCGCAGCCCGAAAAGCCTCAGGGTGTGCGCCCTCCTGGAGAAGCCGGAGCGAAAACAGGTGGAATGCGAGATCGAATATAAGGGGTTTACGATACCGGATGCGTTCGTTGTGGGGTATGGTCTCGACTACGCCGGTCAATGGCGCCACCTGCCGGACATTTGGTGCGTCGTCGAAAGATAGGAGACGGTTTGCGGAGGCGGAGGCCTCCGCATGAATTTGCGGCACCGCATAGAGGGGAGTAGCGCTTTTGGGGAAGTGGGCCAAACAACTGTGGATTTACCTGGCGTTCATCGTGATCGCGATCACTCTGGTCAACACGTTTCTGAGCACGTCGCAGGAGCAGAAGCAGGCGGAGCTGATCACGTACAGCGAATTGCTCAAGGCCGCCGAAACCGGCCGGATCGCGAAGATCGTGATCGAGGAGGACGGCATTCGCGGCGAGTTTAACGACCCGCCGAAAAAGGAATTCAAATCGCACGCGGTCGGCCTGGGCGAGCTGGCGCCGCGCCTGGCGGAGAAGGGCGTCGACGTCGAGGTCAAGCCGCCGCAGAAGACGCCGTGGTGGTCGAGCCTCATGGCCTCCCTCTTCCCCACGCTGCTGCTGATCGGCGCGTGGATCTTCATCCTGTACAACATGCAGGGCGGCGGCAGCAAGGTGATGAA